>JANXBX010000010.1 GCA_025060595.1 Synergistota bacterium
TATTACCCCTACAAACTAAAAGAACCCTCTTTTTTCCCAAAATCTACCTAACCTCCTAAACAATCTACTTGAAAGTCAAAACCATTATACCAGAAATGGTAAGAAGCATACCCAAGATGTTTTTTATCGAAAGGCTCTCCATCCCTAACATAAGGCTTATAAGGACACCAAAAAGAGGAGATGTAAAAGCTATGGGGAGAACCTTCCCAATATTACCTGTCTTTAATGCAGTGTAAAACATCGCTATTCCCAATGCTCCAGCAAGAAGTCCTCCGCCAAAGGCAACAAGTAAAAATGGCTTTAAGCCAGCCCTAAATGCAGTTTGAATATTAGGCCAGGCAAGAAAAAGCAAAATTATGAGGGAAATAGATGTTCTCATAGCTGCACCCACAAATGGAGGGATATTTCCAAGAGCAAGCCCCTTCTTCTCAAAGAAGCTACCTATTCCCCAACAAGCTGCCGCAAGTAGAGCGAAAAGTTCAGCTTTCATCTTGCTCCCTCCTTCAAATTAAGCTAAAGCTCTCTTTAATTATATCAGATACCCTTTCTCAATTCCCAAAGATATGCGGTTTTAATTATATCTTTAATATCAGTAAACTCAGGGGCCCATCCCAAGACCTTTCTGGCTTTTGAGGCATCTGCAATGAGCACCGGAGGATCTCCAGGTCTTCTATCTCCTATTACAAACCTAACCTTACGCCCGGTAACTTCCTCAACAGCCCTTATAACCTCCTTAACTGAAAAACCCCTTCCTATACCCAAATTAAAAACATCGGAATTCCCACCGTTGAAAAGATACTCTAAAGCCAATATATGAGCCTTAGCTAAATCGCTAACGTGAATATAGTCTCTAATGCACGTTCCATCAGGTGTATTATAATCATCACCGAAAATCTCAAGATGCTCTACCTTACCTAATGCCACCTTCAAAGTTATTGGTATTAGACGCGTTTCACGTTCATGCCACTCTCCCAATTCCCCTTCAGGGTCAGCCCCAGCTGCATTGAAATACCTTAAGCTAACATATTTAAGACCATAAGCTAACTCAAAATCCTTTAAAGCATACTCTACGATTAATTTAGATCTACCATAGGGGTTTATCGGATCCGTAGGATGCTTTTCATCTATCGGTATCCTCAAGGGATTCCCATAAACTGCACAAGTTGAGGAAAAAATAAAATATTTAACGTTACTTTCTATCGCTTTTTTAAGCAAAATTAACGTATTATTAACATTATTTATGTAATATTTAATAGGCTCACTTACTGACTCGCCTACATCAGCAAAAGCAGAAAAATGCATAATAGCTTTTACCCTATAATTTTTAAAAATCAACCCAAGCAAAGCCTCATCGCCTATATCGCCAAGGATAAACTTCCCCCACTTAACAAAGCCTTCCCTTCCATTAACAAGGTTATCGACAACTATCGTCTTATATCCCTTTAGATTTAAAAGCTTATTCACATGAGAACCTATATATCCGGCTCCACCAGTAACAAGCACATATTCATCCATCTTAACCATCATCCCTTTCATTAATACTGATTTCGATTACCGCTATCCCTCAAATTCTGAATACCCGAATAGCTTCAAGTTAATATAAAATCTTTGACACCTTATAACCTCCAGTAAATAAACCCCTCTCTTTGAGCATCCTCTTTCTCAAAAACTCCTTTCACATCTATCAATATAGGTGGCTCCGTTAAAACTCCCTTCAGATAGCTTAAGCTGAGATTTTCTAAAAACTCCCTATGTTTCACTGCTAAAATCACAGCCTCATAGGGGCTAAAGCCTTCTATATCTTCTATTAAATCTATACCATATTCCTCCGAAACTTCTTCCTTCTTGGCAACCGGATCGTATACGAAAACCTTAATAGAGTAACTTCTTAACTCCTCAATCATATCAAAAACCTTGCTGTTTCTAATATCTGGCACGTTTTCCTTGAAGGTAATACCAAGAACAAGAGCTTTAGCATCTTTTACCGGCTTATTAGCGTTAATAATCAGCTTAACGATCTCATGAGCTATATATCTAGGGATGCTTTCATTAACTCTCCTTCCAGATAGAATCAGCTCAGGCATATGGCCAGCCTCTAAAGCCTTATAAGCTAGGTAATAGGGATCTACAGGAATACAATGTCCCCCAACTAGTCCTGGCTCAAATTTTATAAAGTTCCATTTCGTCTCCGCCGCTTTCAAAACCTCCCTAGTATCCAAGTTCAGCTTATGAAATATTAAAGCTAACTCATTTATCAAGGCTATGTTTATATCCCTTTGAATGTTCTCTATTACCTTTGCAGCTTCAGCCGTCCTTATACTACTAGCCTTATAAACGCCAGCCAAACAAACCTTAGAGTAAACTTGGGATATTAACTCTAAGGTTTCTTGAGTATCACCAGCTACAACTTTTATAACCTTATCCAAGCCATGATTTTTATCACCTGGGTTAACTCTCTCTGGGGAATATCCAACCCAAAAGTCTCGCTTCCAAACCATTTTGCTTTCCTTTTCCAATATAGGTATACATATCTCTTCTGTAGCCCCAGGAAATACCGTAGACTCATAGACAATCACGCTTCCCTTTTGCAAATTTTTACCAACGATGGTAGAGGCCCCTCTTAAAAAAGCTAGATCTGGGTTTTTCAACTTATCAACTGGGGTAGGTACAGCTACTATTATAAACTTACAACCCTTGATAATCTCAGGATCAGAGGAAAAAAATACCTTTGCCTTCCTTAACTCCTCCTCGCTTACCTCAAAAGAGCTATCAATACCCCTCTTTAACTCCTCTATCCTCTTCTTATTGATATCAAACCCTACTACATTAAAATGCCTCGAAAAGCTCACAGCTAAAGGTAGTCCCACATATCCAAGCCCAACCACACAAATCTTTTCACTTCCAGAAAGCAAATCCTCAATCTTTAACATCATAAGTAATCCCCCAAGATCTCCTGCCACTTTTTAGCTATTACCTTTATATCAAAATCCTTTGCCCTTTCCTTACCTTTCTGAGAATAACCCTTCCTTAAACCTTCATCAAGTAAAAGCTTCTTAACTACATCAACCCACATCCTCTCTTTATCATCCAAAGGCTCACTAGCACCCTTAAAACTACCATCAAAAACAGGCATCAAAACACCATAATCCGCAAACTCAGGAACCTCAGTCTGATACTCAAAATCCGTATCAGGTGCCAAAACCTCCCTAGGACCACTCCTACAATCAGAAGATATAACAGGAACACCACAAGCTAAAGCCTCAACCAAAACATTAGGAAGCCCTTCCCATAAAGAAGGAAAAAGAAAAAGAGCAGAGTTAGAAACAAACTTAAACGGATTCCTATGAAAACCTAAAAAGTAAACATCAAAGCCAGAAGAAAGCTCATCCCTATCCCAAAGATAGGTCCTTAAATTAAGCTCCTCAGAAAGCTTAACTAAATAACCCTTTAACTCCCCATCACCTAAAATAACAAGCTTAAGATCAGGAAAATCACACTTCAAAGCCTTAAATATCCTCAACAAATACCACTGACCCTTAGCTTTAGTAAGCCTTCCTACTGTTATAAGCACAGGATAACTAAAAATACCACAATGCTCACCCAAATCCTCCCTAACACCTAAAGAGATCTCATCAAAATAAATAGGATTGTAGATTACCTTAATTTTATAAGGATCGATATTATAATTCTTAACCATGTCCCACTTAACAGATTCAGATGCCGCTACCAAGACATCAGCCTTATTGTAAATAAGCTTAAAAGCCAATTTATACAGAGCCACAACAACCTTTTTTGTCAAGCCTTGTCCCCAAAAGGGGCTATTTAAAATATCCAAAGTATAATTAGAACGAAAAGAAACAAATATCCTTTCTTCTGGAAACTTTGTCAGTAAATTATACAAATTTGCTGGCTCAAGCAAGCTAATGGTCAAATTTGGCTTCAGCTTTTTCTTTATCTTTCTTATTCTGTATATTCTAAAGGGTAAATTGAGAAACTTCTTAAACAGGCTTTGAGAAGCTGGGCTATTTATGCAAAAAACCTTCTCCTCAGGCATAGGATAGTCTATTAGGTTTTCAAAGGTAATAAAGCCATCGAAACCTAACGCCTTAAACAAATTTACAGCAACTCGCTCTGCCCCACCCCTACCAAGATGAGGAATAAGAATAAGCTTAGTCATAAGATAATGCCTCCTTCACAATATATCTTAATCAACATATCCCTGAAAATATAAACAGGGTCCTTCATCCTTTAAAGCGGACACTAAATATAAAACCATGCAGATAGGGCTATATATTAAATTTCTCAATCTTTTAACAACCAATAGGCTTTCACTTAAAAAGCTGTTAGAGTCTTTCAACTTGCTTATCGACTCTAGATCAACTGCCTCAGCAATATGTTTATCAGCAACTAACTTTTCTTTTAAACACCTCTTCAACTTCGGCCCCAAAGAACCCAGAACAATAAAATCTATAAAGGGGCTGTAGTCTCTAAGCCTTCTATCCACAGATTTGACACTCAAATTGCCATATCCAAGATTAGCAAAACATCTAAGTAAGCTATTTTTACTAAACCATAAGAAATGATGAGGAGGCTTATCCCCAGTAAAATACTTTCTATCCATTTTAACAAACAACCTCTCCCTATTTGGGACGCTACCAGCTATCCAGCCTCCGGGTTTCAATAATTTCTTAACGGTCTCTAAGAACTCCCTAGGTCTATCTTGGTGCTCTAAAACCTCAAAGAAGGTTATTACATCAAACTTAAGCCCATCTTTATCAGCGAACTTCGCAAACTCCTCAAGACTCATAGCAAACGTATTCTCTAAACCCCATTTCTCTTTACAAACCTTTATAGATTTGCTATCGAAGTCTATACCCCAAACCTCATAACCAGCTCTCCTTGCCTCCTTTAAAAACACCCCATCACCACAACCTATATCAAGAAGCCTACCAGACTTCACTGGTATAAATTTGAAAAACATCTCGTGATTTTTTCCTATCTTCTCCCTTAAACCTATGTGAAAAGCGGCATAAGATTTCTCTACCTCCTGTTCGTAATAACACGGAATGATCTTCAAAGGCTCCCACCACTCAAGGTAACAGGAATCACAGCTATAAAGCTTATATTCCTGGTTATTAAAGGAGGAAACGTAAGTTTCAATGAAAGATTCATCGCTCCTTAAATTTCCACAGATAGGGCATTTAGGCATTCAAACACCTCCTCTCTTCAAACCTATATACCCTATTGAACAGAGAAAAAGATAAGAAAAAAATGTGCCTAGACAAATCCCAACAATCCCTAAGCCTAATTCTATCATAAAGAGATAGTTTAACACACCATTTAAAAGAACCCCTGAAAAAGCTATCATGACTAAGCCTCTCATCTTCCCTCTTATTTGAAAAACCCTGTAAACGATAGGCCACAAAAACATAAAAGGAAAGCTTAAAGAGTAAAACCTTAAAGCACTAGATGTTAAATCTATATCTACCTTTGAAAAAGCACCATAACCAAAAAGAAGCCTTACAATTAGCCCTGAAAAAGCAAAGAGGAAAATAGAGAGGGGAACAGTTATCAAAAGCAGTTTTTCTATATAGAAGTTAAGCTTTTCAAGGCTTCCCCTTGCCTCAGAAAGGCTCGTCATCGCAACATTTTCTATTTTCAAAATGCCCTTTAATCCGGTTAGTATAACAAGACCATAAGACAAGGCAGAAACGGACCTTTCCGGCAAGATAGAAGCAAAGGCTCTATCTACCATTATGTAAAGGTGAAATACACCGTAAAGTATGGAAAGCTGAAAAAAACACTTTAAGATGGTTTTTACTTTCTCATCTTTATAAAACCTTAGATGGAAAAACTCCCTACCTTTGAAGGTTATAAATAAGGTTCCAATTAACTGAGAAAGGGCAAGGCTTAAGGGCAAAACCCAATAATCCCTGAAAGCTAAAAGTCCGAAAAGAATCATCAAAAAAGAGGAAAGTGAGATTATAAATTCAGCCACAAAATAAGCTGTAAATCTTCTTAAGCTTCTTAAAACCGCTCCAAAATGTTGAAAAATAAAAGAGAAAAAGAGATAAGGAAGCAGAAGTAAATAAGAAACCTTAAGATAATTTAAAGCTTCCTCTTTAAAACCAAGGGGAATCTTTAATATAAGAGGCATAAGCAAAAAGGCAAAAACTGAGGAAAGTATCGCTAAAGTCAAAGCAAAGGCAAATAAAAAACCAGAAAGCCTTTTAAACTCCCCCATGTTTTCCTGTCTTGCTTTAACGAGGTTCGGAACACCAATAGACTCAAAAACATCAGAGAATATAATAAAAATGCCAAGTAAAGAGAGAGCCATAAAATAACCATCCGTTTTAGCACTGAAGCCAAGGAGAACGGCAATAGCTACATTTTTTAAATAACCTATTCCACGAGCTAAAAGATTTAAAAAAGAGGATCTTATGACCGCTTCTAATACCTTTTCTTCCCTTTCTAAATCCCACTTACGAAAGGATCTAATAGCTTCCTTTAAACTATCAAGCTCTAAAAGCCTGGTAATAGAAAACTTTTTTATAATTTTAAAAAACAAGTTATAAACGATTTTTATCTCCCACCCACAGGAGAAACCTTAACGGAAAAACCGAAGTTTCAGTGATGAAAATCGCATCGCTACAATTGTACATCATTAATTTCCTCCCAACTTGAGAAGGCCTCTTTCTTATAGATAAGCTTTCCATCACTAAAGACAAGAAGCGCAGGAAAGGCCTTTATATCCCATTTTGACACTAACCTGGAATATTTATATTTATCAAGGGGGATTATATCCTCATGAGGAAGATCCCTCTTGAGCATTCTGTTAACTTCATCAAGAGGATCAAACACGAAAATATACTTTTTGGTAGAAGAAATAACGCTTTCCTCTATATACTTTTGCTCCCTTATATACCTTTCCGCAGAAACAGCCGCAATGGCACCATCTCCAACCGCAGTCGCTATTTGTCTTAAACCTTTAGATCTCACATCACCTGCAGCAAATATACCTTCAACAGAAGTCTCCATCTCTTCGTTAGTTATTATAAAACCATATTCATCAAGCTTTAACAAGCCCTCCACTAAAGAGGTATTAGGCTTAAGCCCTATATAAACAAATATTCCAGATATGGGGAGTTCCTTAAGCTCACCAGTGGAGAGATTTTCCACAAGCAATCCCTTAACAAAGTTATCTCCCTTTATCTCCTTAACGACTGTGTTCCATAAAACCTCAATCTTGGGATTAGAAAAGAGCCTCTCCTGCAAAACTCTTTCGGCCCTAAGAGAATCCCTTCTATGAATCAAATAGACCTTTGATGCAAACTTCGTGAGATAAAGGGCCTCTTCAACAGCAGTGTTACCTCCTCCAACAACAGCAACTTTCTCATCTGTATAGAAGGCCCCATCACACACAGCACAATAAGAAACGCCCTTTCCCTTAAACTCCCTCTCTCCTTTAACACCAAGCTCTCTCGGAGATGTACCAGAGGCAATTATCAATGCCTGAGTTTCAACCTCTCCCCTTGAGGTTATAAGCTTTCTCTCATTCCAATTTATCCCTTTGACTTCCGCAAAGATTATCTTAGCACCAAAGCCTTCTGCTTGCTTTTTCATCTTTTCTATCAATTCCACTCCTTCTATACCTTCAGGAAAACCAGGATAGTTTTCAACATGGCTTGCAGTAGCTACAAGCCCACCTAACAAGCTTTTCTCAAACACTTCCACATCAAGTAAAGCTCTTGCAGCATAGATAGCTGAAGTCAAACCTGCTGGACCAGCGCCTATTATCGCCAAATCAGGCATACCGCTCACCTCCTTTTAAAAGGCTTACTCAACCGTAACACTCTTGGCAAGATTTCTAGGCTGGTCTATCTCTCTTCCTAAAATGTCAGCCACATAGTACGCAAAAAGCTGTAATGGTATAACATTAATTAGAGGATAAAATTCCTCAAGAACTTCCGGAACATATAGCACATCAGATACGTGGGACTTCATGTTTTCATCTCCCTCGGTAGCAATAGCTATGAGTTTCGCATGCCTCGCTTTGGCCTCCTGAATATTACTTAAAGTTTTAGCATAAAGCTTATCCTTTGGAACTATAACTAAAACCGGCATTAGCTCATCTATCAAAGCTATAGGTCCATGTTTCATCTCCCCAGCAGCATAAGCCTCAGCATGTATATAAGATATTTCCTTAAGCTTTAAGGCTCCCTCTAAAGCAATAGGATAATTTATCCCCCTTGCAAGATAAAGGAAGTTAGAATAATGATAATACTTTTGAGATAGCTCCTTAACCTGTGGAGATAACGCTAGGCAGGCCTCGACATGATAGGGAAGCTGCCAGAGCTCCCTTATGATAACTTCGCTCTCCCTCTCGCTTAAAGTCCCCCTAACCTGAGCAAATCTAAAGGCTAGAAGGTAAAGAGCTGAAAGTTGTGCAGTAAAGGCCTTTGTTGAGGCTACACCAATTTCCGGACCCGCCCTTAAATACATGGTCCTATGCGCTTCCCTCGTTATGGTGCTTCCCTGAACATTAGCTAATGCTAATGTGAAAGAACCTTTAGCCTTTGCCTCCCTGAGCCCAGCTAAGGTATCAGCTGTCTCACCCGATTGAGAAATGGCTATTGTCAAGCTGCCAGGAGGTATTATTGGATCCCTATATCTAAACTCGGAACCAATATCTACCTCTACCGGGATCCTAGCCCATCTTTCAAAAATGCATTTCCCCACCATACCAGCATGATAGGAAGTCCCACAAGCTACTATGAAAATCTTATTCAAGCTTTTTATGTAACTATCATCTAAATCAAGCTCACTTAAGTCTATACTGCTTTCCTTCAGCCTCCCCTTAAGAACATTCCTGACCACACTTCCCTGCTCATTTATCTCCTTTAGCATATAATGCTTATACCCTCCACGAGATACCATAGAGCTATCCCATTCCACAAAGTGAACCTGCTTTACCTTTCTCGCTCCACCTAAGTCGAAAACCCACCACCTTGATTCCTCTACAACTACCACTTCTCTATCCTCTAAGTAAACGACCTTTCTTGTGTAAGGAAGTATGGCAGGAACATCAGATGCAAGGAATGTCTCTCCCTCACCTATACCAAGAACTAAGGGGCTACCGTACCTTGCAGCTACAAGCTTCCTTGGCTCCTCGGTTGAAATTACAGCAATAGCATAGGAGCCATCAAGCCTCTTTAGAGCCTTAGCAACTGCTTCCTCTAAGTTATTTGAATAATACTTGCTTATCAGCTGAACTATTACCTCTGTATCTGTCTCCGAGGAAAAGCGAATCCCCTCTAACTGAAGCTCATGCTTTATTTCTTTGTAATTTTCGATTATTCCGTTATGAACTAAGGCAAATCTCCCTGTAACATCAACATGAGGATGAGCATTGACATCATTTGGACTTCCATGAGTAGCCCAACGGGTGTGACCTATACCGATGCTTCCCAGAAGGTCTTCCCCCTTAATAAGGTTTTCCAAATCTCTTATCTTTCCTGCGGTCTTAACCACCTTTATCCTTCCATCCGAAAGAAGAGCAACACCTGCGGAGTCATAACCTCTATACTCTAAGCGATATAATCCCTCAATAAGAATAGGTATTACATTTCTATAACCTATGTAACCTATTATCCCACACATTAATCCTCACCACTCCTTCATTATATTTTCGAGAAAGGCCTTAAACTCCCTTTTGAAATCATTATGCCTCAATGCAAGCTCAACCGTCGCTTTGATAAAGCTTTCTATGGTTCCACAATCGTATCTTTTGCCCTTATACTTGACACCATAAATTGGTTCCTCTTCAAGAAGCAATCTCATGGCATCGGTAAGCTGGATCTCTCCACCAGCACCAGGTTCAACTCGCTCTAAACAATTAAATATCTTAGGCGAAAGTATATATCTACCAATTATGGCAAGGTTAGATGGGGCCTCGTTTTTTTTAGGTTTCTCAACAAGATCAACAATCTTATAGATACCCCTCTCTATCTCCTCAACCTTAACCACACCATACCTTGACACCTCATCCCATGAGACCTCCTCAAGAGCGATAACGCTGCCGCCAAATCTTTCGTGAACATCTAACAAAAAAGATATGGCTGGTCTCTCCCCTATTATTACATCATCCGCTAAAAATATCGCGAAATATTCATGCTCAACAACAGGCTTAGCGCAGAGTATAGCATGACCGAGCCCCTTTGGCTCTCTCTGTCTTACAAACACAAAATCAGCCATCTCAGATATGGATACTATAAGATCAAGAAGATCATTCAATCCCTTTCCCCTTAGAGTAGATTCAAGCTCAAACGATCTATCAAAATAATCCTCTATAACCCTTTTGCCTTTAGCTGTAATAAGGATAAGTTGATTTATCCCAGCAGAAACAGCTTCCTCCACTGAATACTGAACAAGAGGTTTATCTACAAGAGGTAGCATCTCTTTAGGAATTACTTTTGTGGCGGGTAAAAACCTCGTTCCAAGACCAGCTACTGGGAAGACGGCCTTCTTTATGCTCATAAGCCCACCCCCTCTTTGAGGTTAACGTAAGACCTTCTCCGGTTCCCCCCAGCTATAATAAGTTACCTCATCCTCATAATGTGCAGTAGGCATCTCTATAAAAACCCTTAAGTTTTTTCTCGCTTCCTCTTTATCGCTACGCGAAAGGGAAGTATAGGATACTAAATAAGACTCATAAGGTGACCTTCTAAGGTGATAAGCTATAGGCATTTCCTTATCAATATAGAATATATTCCAAAATCGACCCCCAGTGTAGGCCATCAAGCTTTCCCAGGAAGGATCAGGCTCTTTATCGGAGATTATAAATAATCTAATCTGGTGCTTTCTCATAAAATATGCCATCTTACGCATTTCAGCCTCAGAAAGAACAGGTAGATTGCCACAATATAATAACACCCTTTCCCTATCTTTTTGAACCAATAGCCTTAAGACCCTATCTAATAAAGCCTTTGCATTAAATGGCTCTTTAGATTTCTCCCAAACCCATCTACTTATCGGAAGCTCAGAAGAGGAAAAAGCCCCAACAACAAAAGCCTCGTCAATAGCGAAAAGCCTTAGCTTAAGGACTTTTAAAACCTCCTCAATCTCCCTTTCAAAGGCAGGATCAGCTATAACGCCAATAGCTAAAGGCTTATCAATTTCCTTAATAGCGGAAGGCTCAATTATCCAATCTCCCTCAATAATGCGGACGAATAAGCCGATCTTTTCCAGAGGAAGAGGATACCAACCCTCTGAAACTTCGATCTCCACCTCTCTCTCAAGATTCTCTTTAATGTTAAGCTTTGCAATTCTTATCTCTATCTCACCTGTGTGAAGAGGGGTCTCCACCTTATAAAGAAGAAACCGATCAAAATCAACTAAAAATATATTTCCAAACCTATCGAGGCAAAGAGAGGAAAGCGCCGAAACCTTTGAAACGTTAACCTTTTCTACAACCTTATCTTTATCTATAAGAAAGAAACACTTTCTTTCCTCGTCAGCAACGATAACCCTATTTTTAAAATCTAAGGAAAGACCTCTTGAAAAAACGTCCTCTAGAAATCTTCCCTTAAGCAAACCATCCCATCCAAACTTAAACACGCATCTTTCGCTGCCATCAGAGACCCAAATGTCTCCCTTATCATCAACACAAAGAGCTAAAGGCTCCCATAAAACCCCTTCCCCTATGGTCCTTACAAGCTTCCCATCCAAGGTATATCTACATATGCGATGGTTACCCCAATCACATACATAAAGATAGCCATAGGGATCTATAGCTAATCCCTGCGGGTTAAGAAGCTCTCCCTCACCAAAAGAGTTAATTAACTTACCTGAAAGGTCAAAAATGAAAACCTTACTTTCTGAAAAGTCAGAAACATAGACGCGCCCATCTAAGGAAACTGCTATACCTGAGGGATTTTTTAGGCCTCCCCACGATCTAATAGGTATACCTTCCCTGGTAAGCACAAATATTTTGCCCCTTCCATAATCTGCTATATAAAGATTATCATCCGGACCTAAAGCCATGGCAGAAGCATTATAAACTGGGTTAATAAAGATGTTTCTAAGGCTTTCTAGAATTCCTTTATTTTCTCTTACCATATCAATGGGGTTAACCATAATATAGTTTTTAGGAAAGAGAAACTGCGGAATAGAAAGCCTTGGAAAAACCGTTTTATTAACTTTTTCAAGAGCTCTTATAAGACGCAAATCTGCAGGCTTAACCTCTAAATAAAGCTCAAACATCCTTTTAGCTTCCTCTAACGCCCCCTGTCTTAGATATATCAATCCCTTCCAATAATAAGGCTCAAGCGCATAAAGATCTGCCTTTATAGCCTGATCAAAGTTTTTTAAGGCCTCATCGTATTTCCCCAACCAAAAGGCTTCTAATCCATTCTTAAACTCCCCTAAGGCTCTTACTGGATCTCTCTTAATCCCTCGAGGGGGAGCAATCTGTTCAGGAGGAACTAAACCCGGTAAGGGAGGAGGAGTTTTAGTAGAAGCGTAAATCTCACTCTTAATAAGAAAAAGAAAGAAAAATAGAAAAAAAGAAAGGGCTATCCTTAATAAGCAGTGAGTTTTCATATTTAACGAAAGCTTTCCCTCCATAACTGTTTTCTAACCATAAGATCTATGATGAATCTAAATCGATCCCCTACATTAGGTTCATAAAAGATTATTAAGAGGTATAGAAAAAGAAGGAGGGTTATAACAAAAATTATGAATATTATCACATCCCTACGCATTACCCCTCCCTGCTAACCTTTCACCCTCTCTTCTCTCCTCAATATTTCCCTTCCTATCACAATTCCGGAAATAGAGGCCTGCATAAGCCCCCTAGTTATTCCAGCTCCATCTCCACCAGCAAATAGATTTTTAACCTCCGTCTCCAAGTTCGAAGAGAGCCTTAACTTTGAAGAGTAAAACTTTACCTCAACCCCATAAAGGAGGGTAAATGGAGAGAATACACCTGGTGCAATTTTGTCAAGTGCTTCAAGCATTTCTTTTATATCCTGAAGATATCTGAAGGGAAGGACAAAGCTTAAGTCTCCAGGGACAGCTTCCTTAAGGGAAGGCTCTATGGGACCCCTACTTATTCTGCTATAGGTAGATCTTCTACCGTTTAAAAGGTCACCAAGCCTCTGGACTATAACGGCCCCACTTAACATATTAGCGAGCCTCGCCACATGACTACCATAAAGATTGGGCTCATGGAAAGGCTCTGTAAAGGAGGTACTCACAAGAATTGCAAAATTTGTCTTATCCGTCTCTCTATTCCTATAGCTGTGACCATTAACGGATAAAACCCTTTCCTCTTCGTTCCACTCTACCACTACCTCACCGTGCGGACACATACAGAAGGTTCTAACCTTATCATCAAAAAACCTAGAATAGTAAATAAGCTTTGCCTCGTAAAAAACGCTAGTCAGTTCCTCCATCACAGCTGCAGGAAGCTCCACTCTAACTCCGATATCAACAGGGTTACGCTCAAGAGATAAACCAAGCTTTCGAGCTTGCTCCTCAAGCCAACTAGCACCCGACCTTCCAGGAGCTACAACCACATATCTACCTTGAATCTCATCTCCATTTGCAAGTCTAACTCCCCTAACCTTTTTAGACTCCTTATCTATCAGAATCTCCTCAACCTTTGAGTGATATTTTATTTCAACTTTATCTTTAAGAAAATCCTCCATCTTTAGCAAGGTTTCATAGCAGTTTTCTGTTCCTAGGTGTCTTATCTTCATTGGAACAAGCTTAAGCCCTGCCTTCTGGGCCTTAAATGTAAACTTAATTACATCATCAGGAGAAGGATCAAAGATACGCCCCCCGTTACCGAAACCTGAATAAATCTGATCAACATATTGCAATAATTCACTAGCAACTTCCTCTGAAAGGAGCTCTGTCAATCTTCCACCTGCATCCAAACTAAGAGTTAGCTTGCCATCGCTAAAAGCTCCTGCTCCTCCCCATCCAGAGACCAAGGCGCAAAAATGACAACGTCGACATGCCCCACCTTGCTCTCTCATGGGACAAAACCTTCTCTTAATAGAAGCTCCTCTTTCTAAAACAACAACTTCTAAATTAGACCTTTTAACAAGCTCTAAGGCGCAAAAAATACCTGTTGGACCAGCTCCCACTATGATAACATCATACATTTTTACCATCTCTCCCCATCGCTTCTAGAATTTTTAAGGCTATATAGAAAGATTCTCTTCCATCATTTATGGTACCTTTACCAGCTTTAACATTTTTAATAAAATTATGTATCTCCTTCTTTAACGGTTCCTCTGAGGAGAAAAGCTTTATATGCTCAGTGGTTCGCAAACCATCCAAGTCATAAACGAATAGCTCTCTCTGAGTGTAGTTTAAAACTATCCTCTTGTTTTCGTCAAGTATATCAAGCTCCCGAGTAGCTGTTGGGCTAACTCTACTTACTATAAAGTAGGCTCTGCAACCTCCTTTAAATCGAAGATAAGCAGAAGCCACATCCTCATGAGGTGAGACAACAGACATTCCAATACCTTTTATATCTTCAACCTCCTCACTTACTACTGATAGAACGATATCTATATCATGAACCATGAGGTCAAGAACAACCCCCACATCCAGATTCCTATTAACAAAAGGACAAAGCCTCTTAGCCACTATAAAAAACGGCTTCTCAATAAACTTGGGAAGATAAGAGACTATTGGGTTAAACCTTTCTACATAACCTACCTGAAAAACCACACCCTTTTCCTGAGAAATTTTAAATAGTTCATCAGCATGTTCTAGCTTCGTAGCTATCGGTTTTTCAAGGAGAACGTTTATCCCTCTAAGCAGGCAATCCTTAGCTATCTCATAATGCAAAGTAGTAGGAACGGCTATACTAACTGCATGAGGACTTTCCTTATCAAGCATCTCCCTATAGTCAGTATAGGCTTTACAACTATAAATATTGGCTATCTCTTCAGCCCTTTCTTCAAGAATATCAGCAACCGCAACAAGGTTCGACTCTTTTAACTCACTATATATCCTCGCATGATGCCTCCCTAAATACCCCACACCTATAACTGCGGCTTTTATTTCTCCCATCTTGTCCGGCACCCATTTATATTATCCCCAAAATCCTTCTCAAAGCCTCATCCTTAGTTTTAAGCTTTCCCATCCTTTGAAGATAAACTATCCTATCCTTTATAATCCCTATCTCCTTACCCTCCCTCAAGCCAGTTACAGCCATTATATCCTTTCCACTTAGGAGAGGTTTAACCCTGAGTACATCGTCAAGGTAATACCTGATCCTTTCTCCTATTTCAAAAAGCGATCTTCTTTCCTCATCAGAAACCTTTTTACCCCTCGTAGCTCTTAAATCAGCAATAGAGAGGAGAAGTAAGCTTAATGCATCCTCTCCTACTTTCATAAGCCAAGAAAGAAGCGACCTCTCCCAAGGTCTACCAGCCCCTTCTCTTTTCAAGAAAAATAAGGGCATCATATGATTATAGACTAGCTTGGATATGTAATCTATCTCTCTACTGCCCAAAAGAAGCGCTCGAGAGTATCCCCTTGCTATCTTGGATCCTATAAACTGATGCCCCTTAAACATTACCTCTCCATCTTTTACCCTGAAACAAAAAGGCTTTCCTACATCATGAAGTAGTGCAGCAATCCTAAGAAGATCCCTTCTCCTAAAGAATCCAACCTTTGACTCAAGATAGCTTCTATCTATCCATGAGGGAGGGGCGCAAAGAAGATCCTCCATAGCCTCAAGCGTTTTAATCGAGTGATTAAGAACATCAAGATGGTGATAATCTCCCTGCGGCATACCTCTCATAAGCTTAAAAGCTAAGAAAAACCTTTCAAGATAACCCAGATCTAACATATCTTTAACGGCTAGGTAAAAGTAGTCGCCGAGAAGCAGCTTTTTCCACTCTTCCGCAATCCTTTCCCTTGGGGAAGCTTTCCAGGGAGAAAAATTCAATATCTTTCTTTTAACTATCCTTCTAGTTCCCTCATGAATCTTAAATCCTAAAGAGGACCTAAATCTGAAAGCCCGCAGCAATCTTAAGGAGTCATAATCAAAAGCGTGAGGAGAAGCCACTTTTATCACGCCTTCCTCTATATCTCTAAGCCCATCCAATGGGTCAAAAATCCTCTCACTTTCTAAATTCAAAGCTATGGAGTTAATAGTGAAGTCTCTACTTAAAAGATCACCGATTAAAGTGTGACCGTTAAGCGGTGTGAAGTCAAATGTAAAAGGATATTTAAGAACCTTAAAAGTCTTCCTCTCCTTACCTAGTACTACGACTTTACCGCCTATCTCTGAGGCGAAACTTAAGGGAATAGAGTAAGAGCAAAAAACCACATCTATATCGCTAGAAAGCTTACCCATTAGAGCTTCTCTTATAGCTCCACCAACTATATAAGCCTTTCCGTTTTTTCTCAAACAGGAGCGCAGTGGCTCATACCAAAAGCTATTTCTGAAAAGCGCTATTAAGTCCCCTAATCTCAAGATTTCCCTCCAAAATGCTACCTATAAGATAAAGAGAGCCACAAAGGCAGATAACTTCTTCTTTAGAGTTTAATGCCTCATTAAAGGCTTGCAATGGAGACTCTACTCCAAAAATTGGAATCTTACTCATCTCCTCCAAAGACTGGGAAGCGCTTAATAGCTCCTTTACGCTTAAGGCCCTTCCTATACCAACGCTTGTAAAGATAACCTTACTCGCTATCCTAGAGAGCTCTTTCAGCATCTTGAGGTAGTTTTTATCTCTCATGGCACCGAAAACAAAACACACGCTTTTCCCCTTAAAAAGGAGTTCTAAAGAGGAAACCAAAGCATTCATTCCATGAGGATTGTGAGCTCCATCTAAAATAACAACCTTATCAGCATAATTAAAAACATCAAATCTTCCACGCCATCTTGCACTTCTTATTCCATCTCTGATGCTTTTTTCACTGACACTAATACCTAGGCTATTAAGTAAAATAGCGGATTCTATAGCTACGCTCGAGTTCAAAAACTGATATATACCTTTAAGGCCAAGTTTAATGTCTGGAAGGAAGTTAAAACTATCTTTGAAGTCCATAAGAGATTCTTCAAGAGAGAACCTTTTTATCTCGAAATCAAAGTCTCTTCCCTTCCTATAGAGCTTCGCTCTCTTCGCAAGAGAGACCTCTTCTACCACATTTACAGCTTCTTCCTTTTCCTCTCCGAATATAACGGTAACGCCCTCTTTTATTATCCCTGCCTTTTCTCTCGCTATCGAAGCAATGGTATTTCCCAAGTAATTTTCATGATCAAAGTCAATAGTAGTAATAACAGATTCTAAGGGGTGGACCACATTAACTGCATCAAGCCTGCCTCCTAACCCTATCTCAAGCACCGCAACATCCACCTTTGACTCATTAAAGTAAGAAAAAGCTATAGCAGTGATTATCTCATAAAAAGTAGGTATATCACTCATACTCTTCGCAATCGCTAAGATCTTCTGACCTATCCTGAGAAAGGCATCTTTATCTATCCAGTAGCCATCTATCATTATCCTTTCTCTTATATCACAAAGATGAGGGGAAATGTAAGACCCAACTTTATAACCTGCAATTTTAAGAATGTTAGAGAGCATGGCTACCACTGATCCTTTACCGTTTGTACCAGCTACGACTATGCTCCTTAAATTACGATGAGGATTCCCACATCTATCAAGAAGCTCTTCTACCCTATCAAGTCCCAATCGAATCTCTCCAGGTGGTCTAAGCGAGCTTAGCTCTTTAAGAAAGGATTCATAATTAAGCAAGCTGTTCAATGTGTCTTTCTATCCTCCTTTTTATATCTTGAAACTCCTCAAGTTTTGCCCTTTCCTTTTCCACAACGCTGTGAGGAGCCCTTTCCACAAAATCCCTATTGGAAAGCTTCATTTCAATCCTATTTATTTCCTCCATCACTTCTCCAAGCTTAAGCTTTAATCTCGCCATCTCTTTATCTACATCTATAAGCTCCCCAAGAGGCATAAAGATTTCTGCTTTATCTATAACTCCCACAGCACAACCCTTTGGACGCTCATAATCTTGAGCTATACGAAGCTCCGATAGCGAAGCCAATCGAATAATATACTTCTCATATTCTCTTACAAGGTTCTCATATTCCAAATCGCGAGGTTTTATTATGATCTTAACCTTATCTCCAGGCTTTATTTCCATCTCGGCTCTCAAGTTCCTTATAAGACGTATAGTATCCATTATATATCTCATCTTATTCTCCGCATCCTCATCTATAAAATTATCCTCAGGAATCGGCCAAGAAGAAACTACGATGCTCTCCTTTACACCAGGAAGATACTGCCATAGCTCCTCAGTTATAAAGGGCATGTAAGGATGAAGAAGCCTTAATATTACCGATGAAACCTTCCATAAAATGTATTTAACACTATCTTTTCTAAGCTTACTTTCAGAATCATTGTATAATGTGGCTTTTGATATCTCCACATACCAATCGCAAAACTCCCCCCATATAAACTCGTAGAGAGCTTTAGCAGATTCACCAACATAGTAACCGCTGAGCAAGTCTGTCACTTCCCTTATGATTTTCTGGGTACGGCTCAAAATCCACTTATCTGGAAGATCCAAGACCAATCTTTCCTCAAAAAGAGCCTGTGGCTCGAAGTCCTTTATGTTCATTAATATAAACCTTAAAGCGTTCCATATCTTGTTAGCGAAGTTCTTAGAGGATTCTATCTTGCTTTCAGAAAGCCTTATATCCCTACCCTGAACAGCAAGAGAAGCTAAAGTAAATCTTAAGGCATCAGCTCCATACTTTTCTATCATATCAAGCGGATCTATAACATTTCCAAAGGATTTGGACATCTTTTTGCCTTCCTCATCTCTAACTAACGCATGTATATATACATCGTAAAAAGGAACGTCCCCCATAAACTTTAACCCCATCATTATCATTCTTGCTACCCAGAAAAAGATTATGTCAAAACCTGTAACGAGAAGGTCAGTAGGATAATAGTATCTTAAATCTAAGGTTTTCTCTGGCCAACCTAAAGTAGAGAAAGGCCATAAAGCTGAACTAAACCATGTATCTAAAACGTCAGGATCCTGTACAAGATCTTTAGAATCGCACCTTTCACACCTCTCTGGAGGATCAACAAAGGCGTTCATGTGACCGCAACTTTGGCAGTACCAAACAGGAATTCTATGCCCCCACCAAAGCTGACGTGATATACACCAGTCCTTTATGTTCTCCATCCATTCATAGTAAACTTTTTTCCAAGTTTCAGGAATAAACCTAACTCTGCCCTCCTGAACAGCCCGTATAGCTGGTTCAGCTAAGGGCTTCATCTTAACAAACCACTGCTCGGAAAGGTAGGGCTCAACCACGGTCTTACATCTATAGCAATGTCCAACAGCATGAGAATATTCTTCCACTTTCTCAAGGAGCCCTTCTCTCTTTAAATCTTCAACAGCCCTTTTCCTACACTCAAACCTATCAAGCCCTTTATATCTTTCTCCAGCCTCTTCTGTCATTCTCCCATCAGGACTAATTACCTTTATAAAGCTTAAAGAATGCCTCTGAGCTACGAGAAAGTCGTTGGGATCATGAGCAGGCGTAATTTTAACAGCACCGGTTCCAAAAGAGGGATTCACCATGTTATCAGCAATTATAGGACCAATTCTATTCGTTAGAGGTATCCTAACCTCCTTACCAATAAAACTCTTGTACCTTTCATCATCAGGATGAACAGCCACAGCTACATCTCCAAGAATTGTCTCTGGACGGGTTGTCGCAACAGTTATATAATTACCAGGTTCTCCCACTATAGGATATTTAACATACCACAAATTCCCTTTAATTTCCTCATGCTCAACCTCTATATCCGAGAGAGCGGTTTCACAACGAGGACACCAATTTATTATATAACTTCCCCTATAGACAAGCCCCTCTCTAAAAAGCCTAACAAAAACTTCCCTTACAGCCCTTGATAACCCTTCATCTAAGGTAAACCTCTCCCTATCCCAGTCACAGGAAGCTCCTAGCCGCTTTAATTGATGAATTATCGTGCCACCATATTTCTCCTTCCATTCCCAAACCCTTTCAAGAAACTTCTCCCTACCTAAATCTTCTTTCTTTAAACCCTCTTTGGCAAGCGCCCTTTCCACAACGTTCTGTGTAGCTATACCAGCATGATCCGTCCCAGGAAGCCACATTGTATTAAAGCCCTGCATCCTTTTCCAACGAACAAATATATCTTGAATGGTATTATTTAAGGCATGTCCCATATGAAGAGAACCCGTAACATTTGGAGGAGGAATCACTACTGAAAACTTCTTCTTTGAAAAATCCACTACACTGTGAAAATAGCCCCTTTCTATCCAATAGGCATACCACTTTTCTTCCACTCTAGAGGAATCATAAGCCTTCGG
Organism: Synergistota bacterium; assembly: GCA_025060595.1. Lineage (NCBI taxonomy): Bacteria > Thermotogati > Synergistota > Synergistota bacterium. The sequence continues at coordinate 20,422 of JANXBX010000010.1, forward strand.
GAGATCTAAATGCATTCTATTACTCTCCTCCCTTCCCAAAAAGCAATCTATTTATAAGAATCCATGCTTCTTTCTTGCCTTCACCAGTTAAAGCAGAAAATAAAACATAGTTTTCCTCTTCTACAGGGAAAAACCTTTTAGCAAATTTTAGCTGTTCCATAACCTCCGATTTAGAAAGCTTATCTACTTTAGTAAAAATAAAAGCTACCTTGTATCCTAGGCTTCCTATCCACTCATATAGCCTTAAATCGCTATCCATAGGAATGTGTCTTATATCTATGATCTGAAGGAATAACTTTAGGGCTTCCCTTCCTCTAACATATGCCTCAACGAGTTTAGCCCATCGCTTTCTTTCCTCTAATGGAACCTTAGCATATCCATATCCAGGCAAGTCTACAAGAATAAACCTGTTATCTATCAGATAGAAATTAATAGAGCGAGTCTTACCCGGTGTAGAGCTAACCTTCGCCAACCTCTGTCCAAGAAGAACATTTATAAAAGAAGATTTTCCAACGTTTGATCTCCCAGCTATCGCTACTTCAGGAAGACCAAAGTCTGAAGGAATATCTTCAGGCAGATAGGCACTGACCAAGAGCTTCCTCTCTTCTCTCATTTTTAATAAGAGCTATATCTAAAACCTCGTTCATTTTTTCAACGAAGCAGAAGCGAATCTTCTTTCTTATATCTGGAGCAATTTCCAAGGTATCTTTCTCATTATCCTTTGGAAGTATAACCACGTTTATACCAGCCCTGTGCGCTGCCAAGACCTTTTCCTTTATTCCTCCAACGGGTAGCACCTTACCCCTTAAAGTTATTTCACCAGTCATAGCTACATCCTTTCTTACAGGATAACCTGTCAAAACAGAAACCAAGGCAGTAAGCATCGCTACACCTGCAGAAGGCCCATCCTTAGGAATAGCTCCCTCAGGAACATGAATGTGAATATCCAGGTTCCTATAAAAATCATCCCTTATACTAAACTCTTTAGCATGACTCCTTATATAGCTAACGGCTGCCTGTGCCGACTCTTGCATTACATCTCCAAGATTACCGGTAAGCGTCAACTTACCCTTACCTTTCATCGTCACAGCCTCAACCAAAAGTATTTCCCCACCTACTTCAGTCCAAGCGAGCCCTGTAGCTATTCCTACCTCGTCCTTTTCCTCAGCAACTCCATATCTAAACTTAGGAGGACCGATATATAGATGCAAGTTTTGAGCAGTAACTTTATATTCTTTTTCAGATTTATCCTTGCTCTCAACTATCTTCCTTGCTATCTTTCTACAAATTGAAGCTATCTCTCTTTCTAAGTTTCTAACGCCTGCCTCCCTTGTATACTCTCTTATGATCTTTTGAATAGCTTGCTCGGTAATCTTAACCTTGTCTTCGCTTAAACCATGCCTTTCAAGCTGCTTCGGTATAAGGTGCTTTAAGGCTATCATTATCTTTTCTTCTTCCGTATAGCCAGGTATATGAACAACCTCCATCCTGTCTAAAAGAGGCCTCGGAATAGTATAAGTAACATTAGCCGTTGTTATAAACATGACCTCTGAAAGATCAAAGGGAACCTCAAGGAAGTGATCACTGAAAGAGTGATTCTGCTCAGGATCCAATACCTCAAGTAAAGCAGCAGCTGGATCTCCTCTAAAATCCACACCTATCTTGTCAACCTCATCAAGGAGAAACACAGGATTTTTAGTACCTGCTTGCCTTATCTTCTGTATGATTCTTCCCGGAAGAGCTCCTACATAGGTTCTCCTATGCCCTCTTATTTCAGCTTCGTCCCTAACACCGCCAAGAGAAATTCTAACAAACTTTCTATTTAAGGCTCTAGCTATAGAACGCGCTAAAGACGTTTTTCCAACTCCTGGGGGTCCAACAAAGCATAAGATCTGCCCCCTCATTTTTTTAGAGAGCTTTCTAACAGCTAAGTACTCCAAGATTCTCTCTTTTACCTTTTCGAGGCCATAATGGTCTTCATCAAGTATTTTAGCAGCTCTATTTATATCAAGCTTATCCTTAGTTCGTTTAGCCCAAGGAAGGGATACCAACCAATCAAGATACGTTCTGACGACTGTCGCCTCAGCTGTCATAGGAGGCATTTTCTCGAGACGTTTAAGCTCCTGCATAGCCTTTTCCTCAACCTGCGAAGGCATTTTTGCCTCTTTTATCTTCTTAGCATATTCCTCTATCTCTTCAGCAAACTCATCGGTTCTACCAAGCTCTTTCTGAATAGCCTTTAGCTGTTCTCTTAAGTAATATTCCTTTTGAGTTTGCTCCATCTGCTTTCTAACTTCCTCATGTATCTTCTTTTCAAGCTCAAGAACCTCAACCTCTCTAACAAGAAGGGATAAAAGCTTCTTAAGCCTATCTTCTGGAAGAATCGCTTCTAGTATCTGCTGCTTCTCTTGAAGCTTAATATGCATGTTAGCAGCAATAATGTCAGCTATCCTACCAGCATCGCTCATACTCATAATGGTAATCATTATCTCAGGCGGAACCTTAGGATGAAGCTTAACATATTTTTCAAATTCGGAAATCACATTTCTTAAAAGAGCCTCTACATTAGGAGAGTAAGGAACCTCTAAAGATATAGGAGTTACTCTCGCCTCAAAGAAATCATCGGTCCTTAAGATATTATCTATTCTAACCCTCTCCTTACCCTCAACAAGAACCTTAACGGTGTTATCAGGAAGCTTAACCATCTGATGAATGTGACAAAGCGTCCCTATACTGTAAAGATCCGACGGTTTAGGTTCCTCAACTTTCGGATCTTTCTGTGCTACTATAACTATTAACCTGTTACCAAGCATAGCAACCTCAAGAGCCCTTAAAGATTTAGGCCTTCCCACAAAAAGTGGAACAACTATATTTGGAAAAACTATAACGTCTCTTACAGCAAGAAGAGGCAAAATCTCTTGCATCTTTACTTGTGGCAAAAAACCATCCATCAATCTTTATCCCTCCTAAGCTAACCTTATAAGGGTATCGCTCACCTCTACACTCTTTCTCTTTGGAGGACCTTCCAATATCAAAGGAGAGGCTTTCTTCTCTACAGTTTCTTTAGTTATAATGCACTTCCTAACGTTTTCCGAAGAAGGAACTTCAAACATCACATCCAATAGAATATCCTCAATTATAGCCCTTAAACCGCGAGCCCCTGTTTTAAGCTCTAACGCCTTTTTTGCAATACTTCTTAAGGCATCCTCTTCGAACTCGAGATCCACACCATCAAGTTCAAATATCTTCTTGTACTGTTTAACAATGGCATTTTTAGGCTCAGTGAGAATCCTAACCAATGCTTCCTCATCTAAAGGATGCAAGGTAGCAATTATAGGTAACCTTCCTACGAATTCAGGTATCATACCAAACTTAAGAAGATCCTCAGGCATAACCCTCTCAAGAATTCTACCTATATCTGTTTCTTCTTCCTTTACAATATCTCTGCCAAAGCCTAAGCTCTTCTTACCGATTCTCCTTCCTATTATCTCCGTAAGACCCTCAAAAGCTCCACCACATATAAAAAGTATATTAGTAGTATTAACTGGTATAAACTCTTGATAAGGATGTTTCCTCCCTCCTCTTGGAGGAACATGAGCCACAGTCCCTTCAAGAATTTTAAGTAGAGCTTGTTGAACACCTTCCCCTGAAACATCCCTCGTTATAGAAGGACTATCCCCTTTCCTAGCTATCTTATCTATCTCATCTATATATACTATTCCTTTCTCCGCTCTCTTAACATCAAAATCCGCTGCTTGAAGCAACCTAAGAAGAATATCCTCTACATCTTCACCAACATATCCAGCTTCCGTCAACGTTGTAGCATCAGCTATAGCAAAGGGAACATTGAGCATCTTAGCTAAAGTTTGAGCAAGCAAGGTTTTCCCACAGCCTGTTGGTCCTATTAAAAGAATATTGCTTTTTTCTATGTTCATGCTAACTTGTTCACCACAATATATTCTCTTGTAATGATTATAAACTGCAACAGAAAGAATCTTTTTTGCCTTTTCCTGTCCCACAACATAATCATCTAGGAACTTCTTTATCTCCGCAGGCTTAGGCAAAGAAGATCTTATGGCTACTGGCCTGTCGTCTTCCATCTCCGCATCAAGGATCTGCTTGCAAAGCTCAACACATTCGTTACATATACTAACACCAGGACCCACTATTATCCTTTTAACCTCCGCTTGGCTCCTGCCACAAAAGGAGCAAACAAGCTTCTTTTTGTTTTTCTCACTATCCCCTTTAAAAGTTATCATTTAATCACTTCCTTCTTGTTATCACTTCATCTATTATGCCGTATTCTTTAGCATCTTCTGAAGTCATGTAGAAATCCCTATCAGTATCCCTCTCTATTCTCTCGAGACTTTGACCCGTATGCTTAACTAATATCTCATTTATTAATGCTCTGAGTCTCATTATCTCTTTAGCCTGTATATTTATGTCTGTTGCTTGTCCTTGAGCTCCACCAAGGGGCTGATGAAGCATAATACGCGCATGAGGTAATGCATAACGCTTTCCTTTCGTTCCAGCAGCCAAAAGAACAGCTGCCATACTCGCTGCTTGCCCTATACATATAGTACATATGTCAGCCTTTATATACTGCATAGTATCGTATATGGCAAGTCCAGCTGTAACAAGTCCGCCAGGACTATTTATATACACATATATATCCTTTTTGGGATCTTCCGCTTCAAGAAATAGAAGTTGAGCAACGACTATATTTGCCACGTTATCATCTATAGGTTCTCCAATAAATATAATCCTGTCCTTTAATAACCGAGAGTAAATATCATAAGCTCTTTCTCCCCTATGAGTCTGCTCTATCACTACTGGGATCAACATTTCCCCTTTTTTCACCTCTTCCCTTGATATACTCTATGATTCTATTAATAGCTTTCCTTCTTATTATATCACTCCTGAGAATCTCCACTCTCTCTTTATCTCCCCAAAAAGCTTTCACCTTCTCATAAGGAACATTATTTTCGCTAGCTATTCTTCGAAGTTCTTCTTCTAATTCTCCATCAGTTATAAATATTCCCTCCTTTTCAGCGACCGCATCAAGAACGAACTCCCTTTTTAATCTCCTCTCAGCACGCTCTCTATAATATTCGTTAATCTTATCCTCTGTTATTCCTATTCTCTTTAAAAACTCTTCCAAAGTCATACCATATTCCTTAGATCTTTCCGCATCTTTCTCCTTAAGATACTCCATTTCCTCAACAAGGGCCTCCTCAGGAACTTCCAACTGAGACAGCTCTACTAATTTATCTAAAACCCTTTCCCTAAAGTTGTTCTCAGCTTTTCTTTTAAGTTCTTCCTCAAGCGCCTTTCTTACGGCATCTTTAAACTCCTCCAAGCTTCCAAAACCCAAGGAGGACGCAAAGGAATCATCAAGCTCTGGTAGCTTCCTCTCCATTATATCCAATATTCTTATTGTAAACCTATCTCCTTTAATTTCAAGTTCCCTCTCATCACCAACATCTGATCCTTCAAGAGCGTCCTTGATTTCCTCGCTTATAAAAATTTGAACTTTTTTCCACTCCCCGCTTTCCTTATCTTTTAACTCCACATGAAGTATATCCCCTACCTTTGCCTTTCTATCTTTTACTTTCTCAAAGTTAGCAAAGCGTTCCTGATAATCCCTCAAAATTCTATTCACCATATCTTCGGTAACTTCTACCTTCTCTTCTTGGACATCTATATCATCATAATTACCCAGCTTAACCTCTGGTTTTAAAACAAGATCAACAGTAAAGATAAGAGATTTCCCTTCCTCAATCTGATTGAATGATAAACGAGGCCTTGCTATGGGATTAAGTCCAAGCTCTTTTAAGGCCTCTTCGTAAGCATGTGGAGCTAAATCTTGAATAGCCTCGTCATAAATAACCTTTTTACCATAAACAGCTTCAAAAACTTTCCTTGGAACCATACCTTTTCTAAAACCAGGAATATCAGCATTCCTAACAAGCTTTTTAAAAGCTCTATCTACAGCTTGAGAGAACGCTTCAGCCGGAATTTCAATCTTTACACGTGCATGATGCTTTTCCTTACCCAATATTTCAGCTTTCATAATTTTCCCTCCTCAGATAAAATTAAATATTAAAAGGATGCTTCTTAAAAAGAAGCATCCTTTCTCTTAAACCTAAAAAATACTCTCTTACTGGTGCGAGAGGCGGGATTTGAACCCGCACGGCTTTTCGCCACTGGATCCTAAGTCCAGCGCGTCTGCCAAGTTCCGCCACTCTCGCAAAATCTATCAGAAAGGAATAATAAAAGTCAATATGGTGGGTCGTGCAGGACTCGAACCTGCAACCCCCTGATTAAGAGTCAGGTGCTCTATCCTGTTAGAGCTAACGACCCACCCACCTAATTTAGAAGATGGGGTGAACGAGGGGACTCGAACCCCCAACCCCCAGGTCCACAGCCTGGTGCTCTAACCACTTGAGCTACGTTCACCATAAAAAAAATTTATCAAATATGGCGCGCCTGGGGAGACTCGAACTCCCAGCCTACGGATTAGAAGTCCGTTGCTCTATCCTGTTGAGCTACAGGCGCACCTTTCTTTCTGGAGCGGGAAACGGGATTCGAACCCGCGACCCTCGGCTTGGAAGGCCGATGCTCTAGCCACCTGAGCTATTCCCGCCCACTTAAAGAAAATGGTCGGGGCGAAAGGATTCGAACCTTCGGCCCCCTGCTCCCAAAGCAGGTGCGCTAACCAAACTGCGCCACGCCCCGCCGCTCTATATTCTATCATGGCAACTATACTTAGTCAATATATTGTTGAGCTCAGACAATCTAACATCTTTCCCAAGAGGAAATCTATACAAATACTATCCTTTAGTATAAAATTGAGCTATGACTGGCAAAGTTAAAAGCCCAATGTATGGACTCCTAGTGATCTTGGGAGCTATCATAACAGGTGGTACTCTAGGTTACACACTTATAGAAGGATGGACACTATTCGACTCACTATACATGACAGTTATAACTATAACAACTACAGGATATAAAGAGGTTGGAGAGCTATCTATAGCTGGAAAGGTTTTCTCCATGATACTTATGTTTCTCGGAATAGGAGTTTTCTTTTACACCCTTAATACAATCATTCCCATAGTTATAGAAAGAAGAGAAGAGAGGTGGAGAAATCTGTTAAAAAGGATGGAAAACCATTGCATAGTGTGCGGTTTTGGGAGAACAGGACACGAGATAGCAAAAAAGCTTCCTAAAGAAAACCTTGTAATAGTAGATAACGACATCAATAAGATAACTATAGCGAGAGAGCTTGGCTTAATCGCAATCCATGGAGACTCCACTGAAGAAGAAGTGCTTGAAATGGCCGGTGTAAACAAAGCTAAAACCCTTATAGCGTGTACTGATAAGGATTCCTCAAACGCCTTTACTATTATAATAGCTAAAGATCTAAACCCTAAAATCCATACCATAGCCGTCTTAAGAAATCCCTCTGGGAAAAGCAAGCTGAAAAGAGCTGGAGTAGATTTAATACTTTCACCATATGAAGATATAGCGAGAAAGGTGAGCATTGCCATACAAAACCCTGAACTAGCAGACTTTATAGAAATAGCAAGCAAAAAGGAAAGCTTAATTATTAGAAAGATAGAGTTACTGAAAACCCCGCTTATAGGAAAGAGCCTTGAAGAAATAGACCTGAGAAAGAAAACAGGCTGTACCGTAATAGCCATAGAAAGAAACGGAGATATCTTCTTGCCAAACCCTAAAACCTCTCTTAAAGAGGGAGATATAATTTACATTATTGGAAGCGAGGGAGAGCTCTGCAACCTTAGAGAAATACTTTCTGATTCTTTATAAACCCTTGCTTAATCTATCCAACCTATCCCTTAGTTCCCTATAAGATATATCTATCTCTCCGGCCTTATTCCATAGATTTCTGAGATGAGTATCATAAAATATCCTCCATTTCTCATCAAGCCTTTTAAAGCTATCAGCGAGTGCTTCTAGTTCCTCTTTTATTTTCTCCGCCCTTTCTGAAAGTCTTCTTGCTTGAACACCCGCCTTTATTAGTTCAACTTTATGCGATAGTGTCAGAGGAGAAACAACATGAACTCCCTTTTTTATAAATTCCCTAAGAAGATCAAAGGCCTCATTAATCAAGAACCAATATATTGACTCCGAAGGAATATAAACAAAAGCATAAGGAGCCGTTCCAAACTCCGGATTAATATAGTCTTTTTCTATCTTACTTAAATGCATTTTAACATCGTTCAAGAACCTTCTCTTATATTCCTCTTTATCCCTTAGATCAGTTACTTCCTTCATCCTGATATAATTATCAAGTGGGAATTTTGAGTCAATGCATATGATTCCCTCAGTAGATTTAATATAGGCATCCGGTATTTTACCAGCAAAAATCCTTTCTCTTATTCCAAACATATCTGGTGGAAGCTGATCAGATAGAATCCCCTCTAAAGCGATCTCTCCTAGGGATCCCCTCTCCTGAGGAACTCGTAGAGCCCTTTCAAAAAACTTAGATATTTCCTGAAGCTGTTTTAAATGAACGCCTATTTCCCCTATAGCTCTTTCAAACCCCGTATCACGCCAAAGCCTATAAAAAGCCTTCTCAAGCTCAGCTACTTTATCTTCTTTTTTAATCATAAGAAAGACCGCTAACATAACGATTTGAAGTATAACTATCGATATTAAAATATACTCCTGCTTCGTCATTCTCCACTCCAAAAGCTCTCGTATATATAAGAAGCTTCTTTTTGCATTATTCTTCTATGCTCATCTATCTCTTCTAAGTTAAGTTTAAGAACCTCAAAGGTATCAGAACAAAGTTTCCCCTCTAAAACCATCTCTTCCATTATATTTAATGCTGAAATAGGATCCATCGATTCTCTGTAAGGGCGATCTTCGGTCAAAGCAGTATATATATCTGCAAAGATCATTATTATAGAACCCAAAGGAATGTTTTCCTTCTTAATATGAAAAGGATATCCACTACCATCAATTTTTTCATGATGTAGAGCTCCCCATGCATTTATTAGTTCAAATCCCTCTATGCTTTCTAAAATTCTATAAGTGTAAAAGGGGTGTTTTTTAATTAAATTATACTCCTCCTCTGTAAGTTTTCTTGGAACTTCAAGAATGCTCAAAGGAACAGCCAGTTTACCAATATCGTGAAGATAACCTGCAACCCTAATCAAATTTTTCTCCAATATAGAGAACTTATAAAGCTCAGCAAGTTTTTCTGCAACAGCAGCTACTCCTGCTGAATGCGTAGCTGTAAATCTACTTCTAAAGTCTATTATATGAGAAAAGAGCTTCGCAAGATCGTTTAAAGTTTTATCATCAAGAAATATAGATGAAACGCCAATGTAACTATAAATGGTATTATTTAGATGCTTTGACGAAAGATCAAACCAAAAATACTCTTTATAAGAAAGTTCCATAAAAGCATCCACAGCCTCTGGATGAAAAACCTTTCCCCGTAAATCTTTAATCCTTTCTCTTATACTTTTAGCCTGCTGAAGAACATCCCCATCAGAGTGAAATAAGGTATCAATTCTGTCAGCCAAGTGGATTATGTGACTTTCTAAAGGAATTCTATCACCTTCGCTTTCCTGATTTTGGCCATAATCCCAGCTGTGGTGATGAAACTTAACTATCCTAGCTATATGGTAGAAAGGTTCAAACAGCTTCAATAATTTAAAACCATTTTTAGCATGGTGATAAATTCCAGGACTATAAATTGACTCAAACTTCAAGGCCTCAAGCCTCTCCTTAACGGATAAGGCCCCTATGTCATGCAAAGCTCCCGCCAAAAATATTGCTTCTCTATCTTGATAGGGCAAACCCATAACCTTAGCTATCTCGTAAGCTGAGTAAGCGACCCTTATATGATGATTAAAGACAGCCGGGCTCACAAGATCAACAGCGGTAGAAAGGGGAAATATGACCTTAAAAATAGGCAATTTAATACCGCCCTTAGGAACAAGATACACCCTTTTAACGCCTCCTTCACATCTTAATATTTTAAAACTACTTTATTTCCTAAAAACAATATGCTTTCACTTTCATGACTCTTTAATAAACTGATCTTTACCTGCTCCACAAATTGGGCAAAACCAATCCTCTGGAAGATCCTCGAAAGGCGTTCCAGGTTTCACACCTGAATCTGGATCCCCTAAGCGGGGATCATAAACATAATTACAGATTAAGCATCTATATTTATTTACTTTCTTAATCTCCCTTTCGATATAGTGAGGAGCAGTTTTAGGAATACCGCCTCTTTTAACCTCATGATAATAGTCATAAGTCATTGGCTCTCCCTCTTTAATGATCTCTGCCTCCAATAGCTTTCCTATGAAAAGAATATGACTCCCCATATCAATTTCCTTTTCAACACAAACTTCTACAAATGCTAAAGAGTTTTCTAACACTATAGGAGCTCCACTCTTACCTACAGTGTATTTAAAATTAACACTCGAAAATTTATCAATATTCCTACCAGACTTAAAACCGAAATGTCCTATAAATTTAAGCGGAGTTTCTTTAGAAAGTACAGAAGCAGAAAAAACCTTAGATTCCCTAACAAAATCACATGTAAGGTTAATTTTATTAAGACTAACCGCAAGCATAGGCGGCTCGTTTGTAACCTGAAATAACGTATTGGCTATTTGTCCATTCAACTTGTTTCCTTTAAAAGAACAAACAACATACATACCATAGCTTAACTTATAAAGAGCATTTAGATCCATGGTTTCACCTCCTCTCAAAGAGATTATACTGCAAAATCCTCACGCTTTATACCCCTCAAGATCTACGGAGACTCTATTAAAGCCTATCCTTTTGAATTCTTTAACTAAATCCACATATAAATCGGGATTTAAAGCCCTTTTTATTTCATCTTTACCGAACTCAACCCTACAAATATCTGGTTGATCTACCCTAACCCTAACTACCTTAAAGCCTAAGAGTTTAAGATAGGCTTCAGCTTCCTCTACTTTCCTTAAAATTTTAGAATCTATCGCCAAACCCCTGTAAAACCTAGTTGCAAGACAAGTTCCAGGAGGTTGATTCCAAAAAGGCAACTTAAAGTACTTAGAAAGTTCCCTTATCTCTTCCTTAGTTAGCTTAGCTAACTTTAACGGAGAAACTACTTTAAGCTCCTCAAGAGCCTTCAATCCAGGCCTATCCTCACTAAGGTCAGAAAAGTTCGTTCCATCTAAAACTATCAAATTTTTATCCTTTGCCCAATCCAAGAAAAGCTCATACATCGCTTTTTTACAGTAATAACACCTTAACGCAGAGTTATTAGATAGCTCGCTTAAGGAAAGCAAATTAAGTTTTAAACTAACAAGCTTTACTCCCAAAAGCTCAGCATGCTTTCTTACCCTAATTCTCGCTTCTTCAGTTAGGAAGGGAGTATCTGCAAAGAGAGCATAAACCTCATCACAAAACCTCTTTGCAGAAAAAGCCAGAAAAGAGCTATCAATCCCTCCTGACAAAGCGACAGCAACTTTATTGAAACCCCTCAATATCTCTCCAAGATGAAGAAACTTCACAAATTTAAGTATGCCTCTTAAAGCCTTTCCCCTATGACTTACAGCAAGCTTTTCCTCCCTAGACAACTCAGCAAAGGTCTTACCTAAAGGAGTATAAAAAAATATGGGATCATAACCGAAACCAGAACTACCTCTAGGAAAGGTTGTAATGGTTCCCTCTACCTTTCCTTGAGAAACAAACCTCTCCCCCGTAGGAAGAGCTAAAACCATAACACATCTAAACCTAGCAGTTCTATCTTCAAAAGGGACCCCCTCAAGAGCCTTAAGAAGCTTGCTTATCCTTTCCTGATCATCCCTACCATAGCGCGAAGAGTACACGCCTGGAGCGCCATTTAAGGCATCTACCTCTAAAGCGCTATCCTCAACAATAACGGGGAGACTTAAAAAACGAGAGTAGACTTTACCTTTAAGAAGAGCGTTTCCCCTTATCGTCTTGGCACTTTCCTTCACCTCAGGAACTTCACTAAAATCGCTAAGAGAAAGAATTTCTATTTCTTCGTTTATTTCCCTTTCAAGAAACGCCTTTATCTCCTTAAACTTCCCCTCATTTGTAGTAGCTATAACTATCTTCATAGCTTTAACCTGTTTATTTCCCTCCTAAGTTCTCTCACAGAATTAACCACTATAACGTTTTCCATACATCTTAGTCTCAGTATGTTTTCTTCATCAACGTTACGTCTTTTAAGAACTATCTCTTTACCAGAAGGTGAAAGAGAAATAAGCCCCTCATCAACATCAGTAGGTAATACTACAGACGGAACTCCTGCTTTTCCAGATTGAGCAAATATATTAGTTATAAGCGTATCGGCTATCCCATACGCCATTTTTGCCACTGTATTAGAAGTAGCAGGAGCTATAACCAAAAGCGAATAGACACCCCTATAAAACAAACCACATGAAGGAGAGCTTGAAGTTCTATCAAGAATAAGATTATTTTCCTTGAGACAATCCCAAAATCTATACATTTTTAAAACTTCCTCACCTGCTTTAGATATAAAGATATCAACCTTATTTTTAGGAAAAGAAAGGATCATCTCTATACATTCTTTTAGAAAGGCCCCTGCTCCAGTTATCCCCCATGCAATTTTCTTCTCATTCATCGACATCTATATACCCCCATCTCAAAGGTTGATCTTGAATATACCTCTTTCTAAGCAAAATTGCGAGCTTAGCCCTATAAGACCTGTGAGCTAACATCACCTTCTCGTAAGAAAGCAAAATAGCTAATCACCTCTTTTAACCTATAAAGATCTTCTACATAGTTAACATTTAAAAAAGTATATGGAGGAAAGTCTTCTGCATTAATAAATTTCACAAAATGGGACCTCCTTATAACCGCTTGAAGGCTCCTTATGCCACTTCTAAAAGACTCCTTTAAAAGTTCTAAAAACTCAATCCTATATAAAGCAAATAGGGGCTCTACCCATCCATTATGCCATCGAGGAACCAATGCAAAAAAATCTTCAGAAGAACTGCCTAGAAGAAAATTCACACTCTCCCGAGAAATAAGAGGCATATCACCAGCAACAGCAAGAAACTCCCTTATTCCCATTTTAGAGAGCTCTTCAAAGAGATATATAAAAGAAGGTATTATCCACTCTTTCTTATCCTCAAGGATAGGAAAAGAACAATTAAAATTGACTTTGCTAAAAACCAAGATATCAAGACCTGCACTTCTCAGAGAATCTAAAATAAGATCTATCAACCGAAAACCCGGTTTTACTTCCACAAAATGCTTATTTGGAAACCTTTTTGAATTCCCTACAAATACTACCGCTAGCAAAGATTTTCCTTATTTAGCTCCAAATTGTTCGCAAGCATCGAAAACATATTTGATATAAGTGAAAGCTGGCCCTCCACCCATAAGACCAGCAACGAAAGCAGATTCTAATATCTCTTGTTTCGTTGCGCCTGCCTCTATGGCGTTTTTAACATGTATAGCTATACAAAATTGGCAACGAGCTGCAACAGCTAAAGCCACAGATATAAGTTCCTTAACTTTTGTTGAAAGAGCCCCCTCCTTTTCTGACTCCTTAACAAGCCCCATAAAAGCCTTAGCGTAGTTCGGATCCACCTGCTGAATCTTCTTAAACATATCAACAAACTGATCATAATACTTCTTCATATCCTCTGTAAGGTTAGCCACACAGATCCACCTCCTCTTTGACTTCTAAAAGAATTATATCATAGTAATAATGAAATTTTTATCTTTTAAGAATCTCAACTTCTTCAGAAGTTAGCTCCCTCCAATCACCCTCCCTAAGGCCATCTAAAAAAACCGGCCCTATTCTAATCCTTCTAATTTTAACAGGGTTAACCCCGAGAGCATAGCACATATTTTTAACTTGGTGAAACATCCCCTCACAAATGGTAAGAGAAATAAGATCACTAGACACCCTAATTAGCCTTCCAGGTCTGCAAGAAGTTCCATCTCTTAATATCAACCCCTTCTCGACCAACTCTTCCGCATTTTCGGGAAGGCTTCCCTCTACCCAAACGTGATATTCCTTTTCCACCTTATTCCTAGGGCTTATAACACGATGAATAAACTGACCATCGTTAGACAAAAGCAAAAGTCCCTCCACATCCTTATCGAGTCTTCCTGCTATAGATAACCTCTTCCTAAGAGGGTGCTTCAAAATTTCAAGAACGGAACCCTCGTTACCAAGAGTAACACTGAGAAATCCCGCTGGCTTAAACATAGCAATATACACCATTTGAGGCGGACCTATAATAACCCCATCTAAAGAAACTTCGTCATCTTCCTGAACCTTAAAAGAGGGATCTCGTATTTCCCTTCCGTTAACTAGAACCTTTCCCTTTCTTATAAGATTCCTAACTTCACTCCTACTAAACTCGCTAGAGGAGGAAATATACCTATCCAGTCTAAACTTCTTCATAGATACCAGGAACACCCCCTACCTAATCCGTATTAAGAAAAACTCTTAAAATTATACCACTGTGATAAAATAAATGATATAAGGAGGGATAACACATGATGGTAAAACTTAAATGCTATTTCAAAAATGGGGGAGAGAAGGAGGTTACCCTTAGCTGGAACAGTTGCGTAGCAGCAGGTTATACAGGAAGAAACAGAAAAGCTGTAATAGCCCATATAGAGGAGCTTAAAAAATTAGGGGTTCCAGCACCCGAGAAAGTTCCAGCAACTTATTGGATAGAACCCTATAGGGTAACAACAGAAGGAGAGATATATGTAATAGGGGAGAAAAGCTCAGGAGAGGTAGAGTTCTTCCTAGCTAAGGATGAAGAGGGGGAATTATATGTAACCGTTGGTAGCGATCACACTGATAGAGAACTCGAAAGAATATCAGTTTCAAAAGCCAAACAAATTTGTTCCAAAGTAATAGCGCCAACTTGTTGGAAACTAAAAGAGATAAGAGAACACTGGGATGAGCTAATCTTAAAAATGGAGGTTAAAAATAATGAAAACGAAGATTTTCTCCTTTATCAAGAAGGAAAGGTCTCAAACATCCTAACGCCTGAGGAACTTGTAAAGTTAGCCTATGAAGAAAAACCATATTATCTAGATAATCCTTCTATTTTCAGTGGAACTATACCTATACTTACTAAAGAGGTTCTATTTTCAAGAATTTATAAAATGAGCCTTGAAGATCCAATTCTTGGTAGGGAGATAAAACACTCTTACAAAGTAATAAGTTTACCTGACAAAATTTAATCTACCCTCCTTGCCAAGAAGAGAGCAAGCTCCGGAAACCTTATCAATATAGCTATCATTATCAACATCATAAAGACGAAGGGAACGCTTCCTATTATCACATCAGAAATGGTCCCTTCCCTTCTTATCCCTTGAACTACGTACAGATTAAGCCCTACGGGAGGAGTTATAAGAGCCATTTCTATCAAAATTATAAGCAATACACCAAACCATATCGGATCATAACCGCAATCTACTATCACAGGAAAAACTATTGGTATAGTTAATACCATCATCGAAAGAGTTTCTATAAAAAATCCCATAACTATATAAATGGCTATTATAACGAGTAAAGTTTGAAAAGGAGAAAGCCCAAGATTAGACATAAGATCACGAAGAGTATCAGTTAAGCCCAAAGAAACAAGGACAAAGTTCAAGAAGGTAGCTGCAACGAGAATAAACATTATCATCCCTGTTGCACTTACAGTTCCCTCAAAAGACTCTTTAAGCATCCTAAGAGAAAGTCTTTTCCTGCGCCAAGCGAAAATCAGAGCTCCAATAACACCCATTGCCGCAGATTCCGTAGGGGTAGCAAACCCTGCATATATAGAACCAACCACAATTAAAAATATCACAAGTGTAGGGAAAAAGTCTTTAAGGCTTTTAATTCTATCCTCCCAACTTACATTTTCGGAAGTTCTCCTCCCTGCAAGATCAGGTTTCACTAAGCAAGCTAAAAGTATAAATATACTAAAGAGAATAGCCAGTACTATACCTGGAATTATACCGGCAACAAACAATCGAGGAATTGAGGTGTTTGTTAAAAAACCATAAACTATCATGTTTATAGAAGGTGGAATTAGTATACCAAGGGTTCCACCAGCAGCTATAGAGCCAGCAAACAAAGCCTCATTATAGCCATATTTTTTAGCTTGAGGAAGAGCAAGGGTTCCTATAGTTGCAGCTGTAGCTACACTTGATCCAGATGTTGCTGCAAAAAGCGCTGAGGCAAAAACGTTTGCATGCATCAAACCCCCAGGTAACCAGGAAAGCCATTTATCAGCAGCTTTGTAAGTATCCTCAGCTATTCCAGATTTTAAGAGAATCTGTCCTAATAGTATAAAAAGAGGTATAGCAAACAAAACGAAATCAGTGCTTCCTATCCATGCTACTTCCCCCATAGCAGAATGAAGAGGAAATGGAGAGAAAAGCTTTCCCAAAATTAAACCCAATACCCCCATAGTTGCACCTACGGGGATACTCAACATCAATAGAAGTAAGAGAACTGCAAGCAAAGTTAGGGTTATCGTCACTTTACCTTTCCCTCCTTTAAATCTTCTATCTCCTCTTCCAAAGTTGTAGAGCCAGCCAATTTATAGGCTTCTGCCAAGTTACCCTTAGAGAGGTTATACAAGGTTAATCCCAAAAACACAGCTAAAACAAACGAAAAGAAAAGAAGGCCAAAAAACCAAAGAGATTGAGGAATCCATAAAGGAGTTTGAAGAGGGGTATTAGACAGTGATTTTCTTATCCAGGATGTCTTAAGTACACCAAAAGAGTAATAAGCTAAAGGAAAAACAAAAGCTATAAGAGCTAAGAGGGAAAATACATCTAATACGGATCTGAATTTAAGCGAGGTTTTAAGATAGATAACATCTATCCTAATATGATTCTTGTTAAGAAAAGCATAAACAAACCCCCACCCACTCATTATAGCCAAAACATAACCTGAGAACTCATCTCCACCTCGTATGGAAACAGCAAAGATCTTCCTCATTAAAACATCTACACATATATAGAAAGCCATAAATAGAACCAAGGCCCCGCATAACCAAATACTTACCCTACATAATCTTTCAATAGATGAAAGAAAACCTTTCAACTTTCATCTACCTCCAACTTAAAAAAGGGGATATGGCCTTTTAAAAGGCCATATCCCCTTTTAAAAAATCACTATTTCTTAATTTCCGCCTTAAGGCCGATCACTTTACCTATGCTCTCATTCCAACGCTTAACAGCATCCTCACCAGCTTGCTTTGCCCACGCGGGAAGAACATGCTCCAAAAGAAGCTTACGAGCAAGCTCTATGTCAGTAGGCGTAACTTCGATAAGCTGCATCGAGTTAGGCTTTCCATACTGACAATCTCCCTTACCAGTAAGGCAGTTTATACCCTGGCGAGTTTGATCATCCGCGTCATCCCAAGCAGGATTCTCATACTTTTCCTTCATAAGGCTTTCGATAGTCTTGCGTTCCTCAGGAGAGAAAGAATTCCAAACATCAAGCCTCATAACAGTCATAACATAATCCCAACCACCTATGGGCAAAGGATAAAGATACTTAGAAACCTCTCCCCAGCCGGCACTGTATCCAGAAAGGCTTCCTGTAACAGCACAGTCAACCACCCCTCTTTGAAGAGCGGTAGCTACTTCACTAAAAGTTATAGTTACGCCTGTTGCGCCAAGGGCCTCAACAAATTGCGATGTGGTCCAGCCACTGGCACGAACCTTTTTACCTTTAAGATCAGCTAAACCTTTTATTTCAATCTTGGAGAAAAGCACTTGCGCAGGATAGGGAACGACGGCTAAAAGCTTAGCGTTAAAAGTCTTTTCAAGAACACCAGCCATAACCGGCTTATAGGCTTCAACTACCTTGCGAGCTGTTCCAATATCAGGAGCAATAGCCGGAAGATCTAAACCTGCTAACTCAGGAGCATCAGAAACTACATAGTCAACAACTGTAGAAACCACATCAAATACGCCTTTATCCATGGCACGAAGTACTTCCGCCCCCGAAAGCTTTACCTGTTCGAGAGTAGTTAAAACCGGCTTCAACTTACCCCCAAAAGCCTGAGGCAGAACTTCCGTCCACAATGGACGTTCAAACTTCTTGTGTAAAGCTAGATTGCCCCAGCTTCCTACCACCCTTACAGTTTTTTCCTGAGATATAATGGGTAAGGCTAATCCTAAAAGAACCATAACTACTACCGCTGTAACTAGTAAAGACCTCCTCATATGCTCCACCCCCTTTATTAAAAAGAGATGATATCTTATTCTAAAGTAAAAACTCTTTAGAATCAACTACTTTAAAAAGATTTTAAAATTCTAACCATAGCAAACTTTTTATTCTTTAGAAAACCTTAATAATGAAACTTAAAGATAACTATATAGTTCTATCTTCACTGAGAAACAGAATAATAACAGCGCTTGGGCGAAATTATCTTTCCCTCATCTTTAAGCTTTTTGATTATTTCTGATATCTCCTTACTGTCAATACCTGTTAACTTAGCCACATCACCAGGCCTTAAAGGCTTACCTGCCTTTTTAAAAGCCTCGAGAACTATTTTTTCTTTTTCTTCCATTGGAAACACCTCCTTAAATAAACTTAACTATTTCCTCCAAGGGTAACCTTGGTCTCGGAACAGGCTCCTCAGCAGGATAGCCAAGAGTCATAAGTTGAACAACTTCTGCCTCTTTTGGAAGGCCAAGCACCTCTTTAACCTTATCCTGATCAAAGGAACCTATCCAACAGGTCCCAAGCCCCTCTTCTACTGCTTGAAGGTGAATGTGTGTCAAAGCTATAGCTATATCAATATAGTGAGCTGGAACCTTACATTTCATAATATAATTATTTTCAGTTGTATAAGCTACGATTATTACAGGAGCTGAAAACATGAAAGGCTGATGGGGAGAGGCATTTTGAATAAGTTTTTCCTTTAATTCCTTATTTTTAATCACTATAAACCTCCACTCCTGCCTATTCCTAGCTGAGGGAGCAAGCCTAGCAGCTTCAAAAATCTTCTTGAGTTTTTCCTCTTCCACATCTTTGGGAAGATAACTTCTGATGCTCCTTCTTTTCGATATAGCAGTAAACACATCCATTCCCCATCCCTCCCTTAAAAAGCTCGGAATACATTTCGCTCCTTATTAAGCAAACACACCCTAACTTTAGCAGAACAATACTTTTGAAGAAGCTCAGCAAGCTCATCTCTCGCTTTAACTATAACTTCCTCTGGAGTTAAACCAATACCATCAAGATTTATAACTACTCTTTTGGTTTCTCCTGTTATTTTGCTGAAGTCACCGTTTCGCCAGTTCCACCTTCTACACATAACATACAAGCTATCATCATCAAAGTAAATTACTTCGCCAGGTTCTGGATTTTCCTCTTTACCACCCCCTATAGGTACAAACTTCTCTTTACCCTCAGCAAAAGACAATCGAAGATTCCCCTTTATTTTGTCCACATCATCTCCACCACATGGAATCAAATATTTTAGAGAAATATAGTTAAATAAGGCAACTACGCTATTTACAAAAGGAATATCTCCCCCCTTTTGAATCCTCTTTAATAAGGATTTTATAGAAGGAGGATAACGATTCGGATTAGAACCAAACTTCTTATAAGCCTCATCCCAGGCTCTGACATAATCATGCTCTATCCAATTTCCGTCACGCCTAAGCTCTAAAGCCTCTCTTAAAAGCAGCTCTATTTCCGAATGCCACAACCCGTTTTCCATAAAGTCCACTAAAACAACTCCCCTTTTGAAATCTGGGAAAACACCAAATATCTTAGGATCTATTATAATATTTTTAGTTCCCACCGAACCACCTCCTTTTATTAGTATTATACTCTTAAACCTTTCAAATCTTCACCCCATTTGATATAATTCAATAAAACCCCTATAAAATGCCTAAACGAGAGGTGAAGGTAATGGATTATAAAGATACTTTAAATCTTCCCAAAACAAAATTTCCAATGAAGGCTGACCTTCCCCAAAGGGAGCCAGAAATACTCAACTTTTGGGAAAGGGAAAATATCAACAAAAAGGCAAGAGAAAAAAGAAGGGGAGCTCCGAAGTTCGTTCTACATGATGGACCTCCTTATGCTAATGGCCCAATACACATAGGAACAGCATTCAACAAGGTTCTAAAGGATTTTATAGTGAGATATAAATTCATGCGGGGATTTGACGCCCCTTATGTACCAGGATGGGACACACATGGACTACCCATAGAGTATCAAGTTTTAAAGACAAATAACCTTAAAAAGGATGAAATTGAACCGGCAAAGCTCAGAGATATGTGCAGGGAATATGCTCTTAAATTTGTCAATATTCAAAAAGAAGAGTTTAGGAGGCTTGGTGTAAGGGGACATTGGGAAAGCTATTACATAACTTTAGACCCAAGGTACGAGGCAAAGCAAATAGAAATTCTTGGAAAAATAGCTTCTAAAGGATATCTCTATAGATGGAAGAAACCCGTTTTCTGGTGCGCCTCCTGTGAAACAGCCTTAGCTGCAGCAGAAGTAGAATACTGGGATGAGAGCTCCCATTCTATATACGTAAAATTTAAAGATACGGGGGACCTTAGGAAGTTTTTTAACAACATAACAGATAAACCGATAAGCGTTCTCATATGGACTACAACGCCTTGGACACTACCAGCTAATTTAGCCATAGCACTTCATCCTGAATATGACTATGCATTAGTAGAGGGAAAAAGCGAGGCCTTTATCATAGCTTTAAAGACAAAAAGCAGGATTGAAGAGTTAATTAAGGAAGAATTAAAGATATTAAGTAGTGTAAAGGGGAAAATGCTAGAAAACCTTAAAGTAATCCACCCCTTTTTGGAAAGAGAGGTACCATTGCTTTTAGCAGAATTTGTAACTCTCGAAGAAGGTACCGGCTGTGTCCACTCCGCACCAGGACACGGTCCTGAAGACTATGAAATGGGTGTAAGATATGGTCTTGAACCATTTTCGCCACTAGATAATAAGGGAAGGTTCACTGCAGATATACCCATACTTGAGGGGCTAAGGTATGATGAAGCAGATTACAAAATAATAGAGATAATGAAAGAAAATAACAATCTATTACACGCTGACAAAATAAGTCACTCGTATCCTCACTGCTGGAGGTGTAAAAACCCAGTTATATTCAGAGCAACTCCACAATGGTTTATAAACGTGAGTGCCTTCAGGGAAATAGCACTTAAATCAATAGACGAAGTAGAATGGATACCCGATTGGGGTAAGAATAGGATATATAACATGGTAAAAGAAAGATCCGATTGGTGTCTTTCAAGACAAAGAGTATGGGGAGTCCCAATACCAGCCTTTTACTGCAAAAGCTGTGGCAAAGAAATAATTACTGAAAAAACTATAGAAAAAGTAAAAGAGCTCTTTTTAAAAGAGGGATCAAATGCCTGGTTCTCAAAAAGCTCTGAAGATATTTTGGGCAAAGACTTCAAGTGCCCTCATTGCGGAAACTCTAAAGGTTTTGATAAGGAAACGGATACCATGGATGTATGGTTTGATTCTGGAGTAAGTCATTTCGCTGTTTTAGAAGACAACACAGACTTAAAATGGCCCGCAGATATGTATCTTGAGGGCTCAGATCAACACAGGGGATGGTTCCAGACATCTCTTTTAACATCGGTTGCAGTAAAAGGAAGAGCACCCTATGAATCGGTATTAACTCATGGATTTATTGTAGACGGTGAAGGAAGAAAGATGTCTAAATCTCTTGGAAATGTAATTTACCCACAGGAAGTCATAGAAAAATACGGAGCAGATCTGTTAAGACTTTGGGTTGCTTCAGCAGATTATAGGGTGGACGTCAGAATATCAAATAAGATTCTAGAACAGCTAGTTGAAGCCTATCGAAAGATAAGAAATACAGCAAGATTCATTCTTGGCAATTTATACGACTTCTGTCCCTCTAAGGACTCCGTACCATACGAAGAGTTACCAGAAATAGACAAATGGGCATTGCATAGACTTCAACAACTTATAAAGAGAGTAACTTGGGGATATGACCACTATGAGTTTCACCTTCCTTATCACTATATACATGATTTTTGCGTACTCGACATGAGCTCTTTCTATCTTGACATATTAAAAGATAGACTATATGTAATGCCCCCAGATTCTAAGGAAAGGAGAAGCGCTCAAACTGTTCTTTTCCAAATAATATTAGCCTTAGCAAAGCTTTTAGCCCCTCTTCTTACATTTACCGCAGAAGAAATATGGCAAAACCTTCCTGAACCGGAAACAAGAGATAAAAGCGTCCACTTAAGCGATTGGCCTACAGTAGAGGAAAAATACATAAACGAGGATTTAGAAAAAAGATGGGATAAGATAATAAAGATAAGAAAAGCAGTAAATAAAGCTATAGAGTTAGCTAGACAAAAGGACCTCATAGGATCCTCTCTTGAGGCCAAGGTAAGAATCTTTATACCTGAAGAAGAAATAAGAAACCATTTCTCAGAAAAAGAGCTTACAGACATATTCATAGTTTCCCAAGTGGAAGTCTATAGTAAAAACTTGAACGACTTCGATTATAAAGATGAAGAAGATCTCGGAACCGAAGTGAAAATATTAAAGGCCGATGGAAATAAGTGCGAAAGGTGCTGGCAGTACCACATAGATACAGGGAAAGACCTATCCTATCCAAACACCTGTCCGAGATGCGCCTCAGTGTTAAAGAAGCTGGGCTATTCATCACCTGTATCGGAATAGATAGACTATCCAAAATATGGGCTTTAGAAAATCTATGGGGAGGAGAGGGTAAAACCCTTCTTCTCCCTTTCTTTAGGCTTAAACTTACCTTTAATGAAGGCTCTCTGTGGGGATTGAAGGTTTTCGAAAATAACCTTTGGTGGATAGTCATAACTGCAATACTAATAGGAGGATTATATTTCTTTCATATTAATAAAACGGGATTTAAAATAGGAAGAAGCTTAATAGTTAGTGGAGCCATAGGAAACCTTATCGATAGATTAAGCTACGGTAAAGTCATAGATTTCATTAGTATTTATAAATGGCCGATCTTCAATTTAGCTGATGCTTTTATGACAATAGGATTAATATTTTTATTTATGATCTTCTTTATAAATAGAGATGATAATAATTAAAGTTAACCTTGAAGAGGCGGGTAAACGATTAGACAAGTTTCTTGCAGAAAAGCTACTCGAGTTCTCCAGATCCTTTATAAAGGATCTCATAGAAGAGGGCAAGGTAAAAGTTAATGAAAAGAAAAGCGAACCAAGTTACAAGATAAAAGCCGGTGATGAAATTAAAATAGAGGAGTTTTCCCCTCCACAGAAGGAACTAAAGCCCCAAGACATAGCTCTAAAAACGGTTTATGAAGATGAGGATATACTGATCATAGACAAACCCGCTGGCATGGCAGTTCACCCAGCGCCAGGATGTGAAGAAAACACGGTAGTCAACGCATTACTCAACAGATACAAGGATTTACCAGCCTCTTCTCCAGAAAGGCCAGGTATAATCCATCGGCTTGATAAAGACACTTCGGGATTAATGATAATAGCTAAAAGCCCGTTAGCATATAATAAGCTCTCCAAAGACTTTGCTGAAAGGAAAATAGATAAAAAATATCTAGCCTTACTTGTCGGAAACCTACCTATTGATGAGGGTGTAATAGACCTACCCATAGGAAGGGATCCTTTTGATAGAAAAAAGATGAAAGTAACCCTTGGGGGAAGAGAAGCCATAACCTTATTCAAGGTTCTTAAAAGATACAAAAATTTCACTTTAGTGGAAGTTAAGATTAAAACAGGAAGAACCCACCAAATAAGAGTTCACTTCTCCTATGAAGGATATCCTGTTGCAGGGGACGAAATATATGGACAAGGAAAGATTTCTGGATTAGAAAGACAATTCTTACACGCATACTATCTATCCTTCAATCACCCTAGAACAATGAAAACCCTTATATTTAGGTCACCCTTACCTAAAGACCTTAGAGATTTTCTCCGCTCCTTGGTCTTACCCAAATAGTTTTTTGATTCTTAATTAAAACAGCTCCTTTCTTACCAGAAGGATGCCTTTTAACATACTTGACCAACGTATAGTCGACAGGGACTTTTGTATTCATCTTAGCTTTACTATAATAAGCAGCTAAAGAAGCAGCAATCTCTAAAACATCTTGAGGAACATCAGATCGTGAGAAATTTTTTATTATAACATGACTACCCGGTGAGCCTTTAACATGAAGCCAAACATCCTCTCCCGAAGCTATCTTAAAGGTTAAAATCTCATTTGAAGAGCTCCCCTTACCAACTAATATAGTCCAGCCATTATATTTAAACTCCCTAAAAGGGCTGCTTACCTCAGAAGGTTTCTTCCTTTCAACCGATAAACTTAGTGTTTTTACCCCCTCGAGCTTAGAAAGCTCTTCCTCAACCTTCTTAAGTTCCTCCTCCGCCTTCTCTATCCCTCTTTTAAGCTTTGAAGCCTCTTTAAAGTACCTCTGAGCATTCATTGCAGGCGTCAAAGAAGGATCAAGTTCCACTTCTTCAATTTCACCCGTATATGGATTAACCATATTGACTCTTGAAGCCTTGTCAGGTATAGATGAAAGATTAGTAAATATCATTTCACCGATAATCTCAAACCTTCTTACCTCATCCCTTCTCGATAAGAATTTATTTAGATTTTCTCTCTTCTTAAGAAGATATCTACGTCTATCTTCTATTTCCTTAGCTCTCCTTTGCTCCTCTTCCCTTAAAAGATCAACCTCAGCCTTCTCTTTTAAAAAGGACTCTATTAACTCTGAAAGGCTATTAAAATATTTTCTACCTATGGCCCCTTCCATATCGTAGTCAAAAATCCAATAATCAAGGGGATGTCCTTCAGGGGAAAGAAAGAGGGTTGGCTTATAGTTTCCCTTCTGTAATCTGTCTAACCATTCATTCCATCCTATCTCTACATTAGGGAAAGAGTTTAAGAAGCTTATAAGATTTCTGCTTAACCCCTGATAAGATCTCGTTTTAAAAGCATTTTCATTAAACTCATTTAAATGAAGAGGATTTACTCCCACGGAAGGAGGAGACAAATAAAAGTTAGCCTCATATGAGACTTTATTCCAACTGCCTATTACTCTTCTACCTTCTCCAACTAAAATAGCATTTAACTTCTTTGGAATAAACTCTACAAATAAACGCTTCCTTTCAACAAGTCTACCAGGATAAACTACCTCAAAGTCTAAGATAATGACCCTATCAAACTCATTCTGATATATACTAACTAAAGTGCTCCCTACAAGATGTTTTCTCAAGAGCAAAACGAAAGGAGACTCTATCTCATCGGAAGGCACAAAAGGGTCTTTACTAATGAAGGCAGAAAAACTCCTTTCATGCAAAATGAAAATAAAATGCTCTTCTTTCCCAACTTCGAAAGAAAAACCTTCCCTATTTCCTTTTACCCCTTTAATAACTTTTCCCAAAAGAGAAGATTTCGCCTCTTTTACAAGAAGATAAATTAAGCTACTATCAAAGGCCATACCCTAGGAAAGATACATTATTCAACTACCTTAGCAATCATAGAAGTCTTCAAATCTCTTTCCGTTTTTATATTTCCTTTACCCTTGCTTTTTGCAAGATATAAGGCTTCATCAGCTCTTAAAAGAAGCTCTCTTGGCGTATCTTTCTTGCTAGCCTCAGCTAAACCAGCACTTAAAGTAACCCTTATCTGATTCCCTTTACTAGTAGGGAACAAAACTTTCTCCACATTTGAAAGGATTCTCTCCATAACTGCAAAAGCATCCTCTAGCTTTCTACCTGGCATAAGAATACAGAACTCATCTCCTCCATATCGATAAAGCAGATCTCCATTAGATAGTCCGCTTTTAACGACTTCAGTTACCTTTCTTAAAACGTCATCACCAAATACATGCCCATATTTATCATTTATTTCCTTGAAATTATCTATGTCAAATATAACTACACTAAATGGGGTACCTTCTACCTTCTTTTTCTTTATATTCAGAACAACCATTGTCTCCAAACTACCTCTGTTAAGAGCCCCAGTTAAACGATCAGTCAAAGCTTCTGTTTGTACTTTCTTAAGCTCTTGTTTCAAATCCTTTATCTGTCTCTTAGAATCCTCAAGCTCCTTGTTGAGATCATCTATCTTCTTTCTAGCTCTTACAACCTCCTCAAGCAATCCCTTAACTAAAGAAGATATATCTCTTTTCTCAACAGCTTCTTTAACCCCATCAGAAAAAATCTCAATCGTAGAATCAAAATCTTTTCCCATCCCATGCAGGTTTTCAGCATGATTGGCAAGCTCTTCAGCTACAGCATAAAGCTTAGCCGAGGTCTCAGCTAAGACCGTCTCTTTATCACTTGTCCCTAAGTTAAGTCCCCATTCCTTGATGAAGTTCTCCCATGTCAGTGGAATATTACTTTCCTTAAATTTTTCCACTATTTTATAACACCTTTCATAATTCTCTGGGGTTAAAGGAATATAGTATCTTTTATCCGTGGCAAAAATTAAAGCTGTACGTGCAATCTCACTTATTCTTTCCAGTTCTTTTTTCCTTTTTTCCAACTCATTACTATCAAGTAAAGAAACCATTAAGCTTTCCTACCTCTCCTTTTTTCTCTCCCAAAGCTCATATAATCTCTCACCAAGAGAAGTTATATAATCCCTTCTCTCTAACCCGTTTAGCCAGTTTTCAGGAATAGCCCCAGCCCCATTAAAAGCTCCACTTATAGCGCCGGTTAATGCTGCTATAGTATCAGTATCTCCACCAGCCATAACAGCATTAACCACACTTCCAAGAAAACTATCTGGTGAAAACGCGAAACAATAAAGCGCACTTGGAACGCTTTCAACTACATATACGCTTGTCCCCAGAAGAGGAAGAGCATCCATAGGAGGAAAGTCCTCTTGCAAGTAGCTATGAGCCTTCTTAAGCTTATTTGCAATTTCAGAATTACCCACATAATCCGCAACTTCCATTAGGAACGTATCAGGATTAAGAGTTCCACTAGATGCACGAGCTATAGCATAAGCTATAGCTTGGGCTCCCTTTATAGCTTCTATATTTTTATGAGTTATTTCAACAGCAAGCTTAACTTTTTCCTTTAACTTATTAAAATCATCCTTATAAAGAAGAGCAAGAGGAACTACCCTAACAGCCCCCCCATTACTTGCAGCCATATCTCCACCAATTCCACTCTCCCTCCACGAAATTCCTTTAAGGAGTTTCTCTATAGCCTCCTTCGTTACCTTACCTACTCCTCTTGTATCACCTTTTTTATACCATTCTACAAGCTTTTTAGCTGTGTCTTCAGGATCTATATCTCCTTTATCTATAATGCTTTCCGCCTGAGCAATAGCAAGCATAGTATCATCAGTAAATTGCCCTGCTTTCAAACCAGCGCGTGAAAGAAAACTCTTTCTATCCCATTTTTTCCTAATATCCCTCGAATTCCATCCTTCAAAGGGCATACCCAGAGCATCACCTACAGCAAGCCCGAGAAGCGCTCCTACAAACTTATCTTTCACTAAACAACCCCCCTCTTCTTAGGAGAACCTTTCCCTTAACTCATCGATATCTCTAGTTACTCCCAAAAGAACCATCAACTTAACCCTTGCTTTCAACCCATTAAGCTTCCCAGCCGGTATGATGCCTCTCTTGACAAGATCCAAGCTACCACCACTATATCCATATATCGGAATTACATCAGAACCTGGGCACCTACTTGCAAGAACTATAAAAAGACCATTCTCTAAGGCTTTCTCTAAAAATGGAACCAAAGAAGGAGGAACATTACCCACTCCCATACCTTCTAAAACTATCCCTTTATAATTGGCGGAAATTAAAAGATCTATAATATCTGGATCCATAGAGAAGCAAACCTTTATCAAAGCAACCCTTTCTTCTACTTCATCAATCTCATAAAATTCCCTCTTAAGAAGCTTTCTTCTAAACTCTACTCCATTAGGTGTTAAACTTCCTAAAAAGCCGTAAGGGAAAGAAGAAAAGGCGTCTATTCCGAAAGATTTTAGCTTTATAACTTCAGAAGCAGCATGAATTTCATCATTCATGACCACCAAAACGCCTTGTCCTATAGCATCAAAGCAAGAAGCAACTTTTATAGCGTTATATAGGTTCCTTAAAGCATCGCTACCAGGAAAGCTTAAAGGATACATCGCCCCAGTAAAAACCACAGGAACAGCACCACCGTAAAGAAGATCCACCATATAAGATGTTTCCTCAAGGGCATCAGTCCCATGGGTCACAACTATACCATCATAGCTCTTTGAAAGCTCTCTTATTAAACGAACCAATTCCATTACATCCCTTGTAGTTAAATAACCTGATGGAAGCAACTTCCACTCCTTAACTTCTATCTCCGAAACATTTGAAGGAAGAACAGGTAGCTTGCTAACAAGATCCGCACCTTTAAGGCGAGGCATCAGCCCACTGTTTCCAGACTCATCCATTGAAATAGTCCCACCTGTAGTTATAATAGCAATCCTATTTTCCCCGATTTTAAAACACCTCCCCCTTAAAAGATTTTAACATAAAAGTTGCCACCAAATGATTCACAGGAAACTTATAACTTCTTTAATTATTGTTAATTTGCTCCATGAAATTAAAACTTCCCTATTCCCTACTCAGCAACCCAAGGCTTTCCTTAAGTATCTCATAGGCTTTTTCAAGCTCATCCCTCGATATAATAAGAGGTGGTTGAATTCTTATAACGTTTCCATAAACACCCCCAACCCCAACAAGAAGCCCCCTCTCCCTACAAAGCCTCCTAAGAGCTTCAGCTTCTTCAGAAGCGGGAGCTTTATCCTTACCCTTAACAAGCTCTATCCCTATCATTAACCCTTTACCTCTTATGTCACCTATAAGTTTAAATAGCTCTTTAAGCTCCGCAAGCTTACCTAAAAACCAGTTACCTTTTTCCTCAACTTGCTTAGGAAGATCCTCGCGAAGCATAAATTCAATATTTGCTAAGGCAGCTGCACATGAAACAGGATTTCCTCCGAAGGTACTCAAGTGATCACCAGGTCTAAAAGCATTTGCAAGCTCCTCTTTAGCTATAAATGCCCCCAGAGGAAAACCATCAGCAATTCCCTTAGCCAGAGTCATACCATCAGGTTCAACACCATAATGCTCTATGGCAAACATCTTACCAGTTCTACCAAAGCCGCTTTGAACTTCATCAACTATAAAGAGTATCCCATACTTGTCAAGTATAGACTTTACTTCTTTAAAATACTCAGTTGGAGGAACTATAATACCCCCTTCACCTAGGAGAGGTTCGGCAAAAAATGCAGCAACGCTTCCACTCGTATTAAATCTAATCACATCTTCAAGGAACTTAGCACATCTCAAATCACAACTAGGATAGCTTAAGCCAAAGGAACATCGATAACAGTAAGGCGCAGGCGAAAAAGTTGTTCCAGAAAGATATGGCCCACCATTTCTTTTTCTCCCCATATTACCAGTTATGCTTAAGGTCCCAACAGTTCTTCCATGGAAAGAATACTGAAGGGCAATAAACTCATACTTACCTGTAAATTGCTTAGATGCTCTCATCGCAGCCTCATTTGCTTCCGCTCCACTATTAGAGAAGAAGGTTTTCTTTAACTTACCAGGTGTAATTTGAGCAAGCTTCTCGGCTAGATCAGCCACAGGCTTTATATAGTAAACATAAGTACAGGCATGTATTAACTTTTCTATTTGCTCTTTGGCCGCTTTTACAACTTCATCATTACAATGGCCTGCATTAACAACAGCTATACCAGCGAAGCAGTCAATATACTCCTTTCCACTTTCATCATAAATTATTGCACCTTTAGCTCTTTCTATAACTACAGGTTCTATAGCTTTAACCATACTCGTATTTACATATTCTCTATACTTCTCTACCGTATTCATATCCTATCCCTCTCCCTCCCTTAAAAAATCCAATATGCTTAAAGCATATATCTTAGCTGTATCAAGAAGGTCTTCTATAATAACATACTCATCCACCTGATGAGGAATCTCCCTTTCTCCCGCTCCTATCACTACTACAGGGATGTTTTTCCAAGCCCTTAAGAAAGTCCCATCGGTAGCTCCAGGAACACCGTTATAAATAGGCTCTTTCCCCTTAACCTTTCGGTAAGCTCTATGAACTGCCTTAACTATGGGATCATCCTTAGGGGTACTGACGCAAGGTCTTCTCTCTAAAACCTCAAGCTCATAATTAAAATCCGTAATCTCAAGTTTTATACTATCTAAGCAAGCTTTGATTCTCTCTATTAAATCAATATCATCCTGCCCCGGAATAGTCCTTATATCATATCCTATCAAACAATCCTCAGGTATAACATTAAGCTGACCTTTACCATTAGAAGGGGACATAACAACCGTAGGCGTTATACTCGGATAACCAAGATACTCATGAGCCTTCAGTCTTTCCTTCTCCTCTGCTTCAAGATCTCTAATCTTCAAGATTGCTTTAGCCATACCTATATTTGGATTTATACCAGCATAAGGCATACAACCATGAGCCATTTTCCCCTTAACTCTAAGAATAACCCTTAAAGCTCCTTTTATATCCAGGCAAATTTGATTATCAACAGGTTCACAAATTATAGCACCATCTACATCATCGGCCCAACCGCGCTTTATAAAATCCTTTATCCCAATCATAAGGCCTTCCTCATCCACCGGAATGCATAGTATAACCTTCCCTGAGAATTTTATTTCAGAGTCCTTCAAAGCTTTAGCAGCAATTATAGCTGCAGCTAAATTCCCTTTTGTATCGCACGAACCCCTACCATAGATCTTCCCATCAACTATTTCTCCACTAAAAGGATGGCATTTCCATCTATTTACATCACCTGGAGTAACTACATCAGTATGTCCCTCAAGAAGAATAGTCTTGCCCCCTGAAGCGCCCCTAAGAATGGCAACCACATTAGGCCTCTTAGGGGCAACTTCCTCTATATAAACATCAAAACCTATACCTTTAAGCCTTTCATACAAAAATTTAGCCACTCTTTCTTCATTAGCATTCTCATCAGAAGGATCATAAACGCTTGAAATCCTTATAAGCTCTTGAGTTAAGGATATTAACTCTTCCTCTTTTATAAAGCTTAATATCTTTTTTTCCTCATTGTCCAGCTTAAATCACTCCCAGAACTTTCTTATAGTTTCCTCTTTTGGAGGCCTTGTCAAAATAGAAACAAAAACAAAAGCTAAAAGCCCGAGTAGAAGCGTTAAAACTATAGGATGAGTCCCAAAAGGTCTTTTCCAATACTGGCTCAAAAGAATGAAACTCATGACTCCAACAATTATAGAAGCTATAGCACCAGGAGCATTAGCTCTCTTCCAGTAAAGGCCCAATATTATTAACCAGAAGAAAGTTGCCTCAAGCCCTCCAAAAGCATAAAGATTTATCCAAATTATTAAAGAAGGAGGTTTTATAGCAAAGAGAATAACAATAAAGCTAACTAAAGCCGTTATAACCATGCTAAGCCTAGAGATCTTCTTCGGATCAACTTCAGGATTTATATAGTTAAGGTAAAGATCTTTAACTATAGCGCTTGACACAAGAATAAGCTGGGAGTCAACGGTAGACATTATGGCAGCAAGAGGCGCAGCTAAAAGAAGACCTGCCAACCATGGAGGAAGGAGATTAAGAGCAAGAAGGGGAATAACTGCATCGCTACCAAGCCCCTTAGGTATTTCAGGAATTATAACCCTTGCAATAACCCCTGTAAGATGAAGCGAAAGCATCAGAAAGCCCAAAACAAATGTTCCTACAACCATTGCCACATGCATCGATCTTGAATCTTTATAAGCCATGGCTCTTAAAGCATTCTGTGGCAAACCTATTATACCTATGCAGACCAGTATCCAGAAAGAGGATATCCAAGGAACTGTAATAAAGTTTTTAACCCCGAAGGGGGTTAACATCTCTGGGTTAATCTTAGAAAGCGCTTGCATAGCATTAAAGGCTCCACCTGCCCTATTAAAGGCCATAACCATTAAAATAGCTATTCCAATAAACATAACTATTCCCTGGAGAACATCAGTTAAAACTACAGCCCTAAAGCCACCGTACGTAACATAAAGCAAGACTACAAGACCAAAAAGAAAAAGCCCCCATACATAAGGTAAACCAGTTAGAGTTTGAAAAAGCTTTGCTCCTCCTACAAACTGTGCCACAACAGCAACCATAAGAAAGATAACCGCACTTAAAGATGCCAACCAAACTAAAACTGGATTATTATCATACCTTTCCCTCAAAACATCTATAAGCGTTACAGCTTTCACTCTTCTCGATATTATCGCAAACCTTTTGCCTAAAATTCCTAATGTGACAAAGGCAGCAGGAAGCTGAGTCATAGCAAGCAAAACCCATCCAAGCCCTTGAGAGTAAGCTGTTCCAGGACCTCCCAAGTAACTCGAGGCACTTACATAAGTTGCAACTAAGGTCATCGCAACAACAAAGCCACTAAAGTTAGCTTTACCTAAAAAGTATTCACTTAAAAAATCCTTTTCTTCCTTCAGCTTCTTAGTACTATAAAAACCTATGTATAGAACTACCACAAGATAAGCTATAAGAGGTATCCATATCTGAATTAAAACCTCCCTTGTAAGATTCACTTCTTAACACCTCCTTTCTCCTCAGGCTCGAGAGGAATTTCTTTGAAAAATAAAGGAATAACAAGCGCTACTAAGACACTGAATATTATAAAGCTCGCTATACAGCTCCAGAAAAACCAGGCAGGAAAACCCATAACATAAGAATAATCCTTAGGGGACTTTGAACCCAAACCGTAGGCAAAAAGAAACCACCATAAAATGTTGGCTATGAAAAGCACAAGAACTACTATCGTTTCTTTCCGCATTTGAGAACGTCGAGGATCTTCCCTAAAACCGCTTCCCGTCATAACTATCCCCCCTTTTTTAAAGATCTTATACTCTATTATAAAGCTATTAGATCCATACATCAAGATTCAAAAATTAGCACTTATTCACAACCATCCTAATCGAACCTTTGAATACTTCTGACTTGATATACAACTTAACTTCCTGTATCATTTTAGTTAAAAGGAGGATTTTACAATGAGAAAAGCAATGCTTTCTAATTTATCTCTTATATTAATTGTTGTGGTTTTAGTAAGCACGCCAGTTACTCTCATATTCATTTTTAATTCTGTAAAAGAGACCGTTTACTCTGCTGAAAAAAACCTGATCAGTAACACGCTTGATACATTAATCTCTTTTATAGATGCTCAGATCAATAGCCTATACCAGGAGAAAAACCTCCGCTTTTTCGAGAGTCATAAAAAGCTTATAAATTTAACTAACACCATAGCTGATCTTATAGAAGAGAAAAACTCAAAAGAAATAATAGAAAAAATAGCCTTAATGAATGATGTTACTCTTCTAATATATGAAGGAGAAATACCATTTATATTTGGAAGAAAAATAATTATTCCATCGGAAGCTTTAAGAAGGGGTCTGTTTAGGCTAAGCCACTATGAGCATTTATTTTTGTGCTTAAATGATCCCGAGCATCCACTACTAGTATATTTTAGAAAGCTTTTAGATAAGGACAGAACAATTATAATAATAGATTCCCTAAAGCCATTGATGGAATACTTTGAAAAGAGATTTCATCAAAACCTTAGTAGTATTAGAGAAAAAGTAATAAACTTAAAAATAGAAGAAAAGGGATATGTAGTTGTGATCTCAGGAGACAGCGAAAGCTTCGTTATACACCCAAACCCAAAATTTGATGGAAAACCAGTTCCTTTAGAACCACAGAGAAATAGAAACTTAATGAAACTTATTAAAGACTCTATAGATCAAAATACAGGTTTATTTAACTACCTATGGTATTCAGATGAAGAAGGTAAGGTAGTACCGAAAATAGCACTGGTAAAATATTATAAGCCCCTTAACTGGTATATAGCAGGAACTATATACGAGGAAGATCTAAGAAAAAGAATTGAAATATTAAATATATTAGCCGCAACATTGGTAGGAATAGGATCCACAGTTGCATTAATCATTTCTTTTATATTAACTAAAAAGCTTAGAGAAAACATTAAAAACCTAAAGTTGACCTGGGAAACAGTTAACGTTGGAATAGTTATGTGTCAAAACAATACTTGGGAGGTAAAAGAAATAAACGATCATCTTAAAAACACATTAGAAAGACGCAGAGAAGAAATATTAGGAAAACCAATAATCAACTTTGTTCACCAAGAAGATAAAAAACACTTCTTAGAACATTTAAAAAAGGCCTCAAATGGACTATTTGAAAGCTTACAAGCAAGACTCTTAAAAGGCGAAGGAGAGATAGTTCATGCTATAATAAGATCGTCACTAATTAAAGAGAAAAATTTAATCCTGCTTTCTGTAACTGACATAACTAAGGTAGTAGAGCTTCAGAAAGAGTTGGAAAGAGCTAATGAAATTCTCCAAAAACTATCCTCAAGAGACCACTTAACAGGTGCCTTTAATAGAAGAAGCTTAGAAATTAATCTTAAAGAAGAGCTTGAAAAAAGTAAAGAAGAAGGAGAACCCTTATCCATAATTATGCTTGATATAGACCGTTTTAAGAAAATCAACGATATTTACGGTCACATTATAGGAGACTTTGTATTAAAAAGCTTAACAAAGCTCTTAACCTTAAAGATACGTTTGGAAGATAGCATATACAGATATGGGGGAGAAGAGTTTATAATTCTACTTTTGAGAACTTATAAAGCTGAAGGAATAAAAGTCGCAGAAAGACTCAGGTCAGAGATAGAAAATCACGATTTCAACTATAGAGTTAAAGGAGAAACCATGCTTAAGATAAAACTTACCTGTAGCTTTGGTGTTTCAGCCTTTCCAGAAGATGGCTCTACCCCCGAGGAGCTCATTTCAAAAGCTGATGAAGCGCTTTATAGAGCAAAAAGGAATGGAAGGAACAGAGTTGAAGAAGCTTAAAGTAAAGGAGGTAATAAGTTGAAAAAAACCCCTCTTTATGAAAAACACCTTGAGTTAAAGGCAAAAATGATAGAATTTGGTGGTTGGGAGATGCCATTACAATATAGCAGCATCTTAGAAGAACATTTATCGGTGAGAAATAACGTGGGAATGTTTGATATAAGTCATATGGGTGAAATTGAAATATATGGAGACAAAGCTAAAGAAAGCATCTTAAGATTAACTCCAGTTCATGAGAAAAAGCTTATTCCTGGAAAAGCATCCTACTCCTTTTTACTGAACGAAAAGGGAGGTATTATAGACGATCTTATAATTTACACGTTTTCCTCAGAAAGATTTATATTAGTAGTTAATGCAGGAAACCTCGAAAAAGACCTTAACTGGATAAAAGAACAGGTTTATCCTAAAACAGAAGTCAAAAACCTCTCTGATGATATATCAGCATTATCCATTCAAGGCCCAGCTTCAGAAGAAATATTTAAAATTTTATTTAGATCCGATCTATCAGATCTAAAATATTACTCCTTTGAGAAAGATTTAAGATACAACAACGTAGAATTTCTTTTCGTCTCAAGAACAGGATATACGGGAGAGCTTGGATTTGAGATATACGCTCGTCCTGAGGAAATACTGAAGCTATGGGATATCTTACTTAGATTGAATGTAAAACCGTGCGGTTTAGGGGCAAGAGATGGTC
The DNA here is from genome assembly GCA_025060595.1 of Synergistota bacterium. Taxonomy (NCBI): domain Bacteria; kingdom Thermotogati; phylum Synergistota; species Synergistota bacterium. Next base: position 56,110 of record JANXBX010000010.1, read on the forward strand.
TAAGGCTTGAGGCAGGAATGCCCCTTTACGGACATGAGCTTAATGAAAACATAACACCTTTAGAAGCCAACCTCGAGAGGTTTGTAGATATAGAGAGGAGCTTCATAGGAAGAGAAGCCTTGATCCAAAGAGAGAGAGAAAAACATCTCATAGGTTTTAAAATGCTTGACAAAGGCGTACCAAGAGAAGGACAAAAAATCTTCATTCTTAAAAACAAGGAAGAAGTAGGGTATGTAACAAGCGGTGGGTACTCCCCTTGTCTTAACGAGTATATAGGGATGGGCTATGTAAAGTTATATGATAAAGAAACCGAGCTAGGCATAGACATTCGAGATAAAATAAAAAGAGCAGTTATAACTGCTCTTCCATTTTACAAGAGGAGGTGATTTTAATTGATCCCTAAGGAGCTAAAATACACAAAAGAGCATGAGTGGATAAGAATAGAAAATGGTGTAGGAACAGTGGGAATAACTCATTATGCTCAAGAGCAACTTGGGGATATAGTCTTTGTTGAGCTTCCATCTACTGGAAGAGACGTGGGAAAAATGGAGACAGTAGCTGTAGTAGAATCGGTGAAGGCAGCTTCGGATATATATACACCTGTAAGCGGAAAGATAATAGAGGTAAACGAGGAGCTAAATAGTTCTCCTAACCTTATAAACGAGGATCCATATGGAAAGGGATGGATATTTAAGATAAAATTATCAGATCCAAGAGAAATTAAAGAGCTTCTTTCAGCAGAAGAATATGAAAAACTTATAACGGAGGGTTGAAATCATGCCCTTTATTCCTCACACTCAAGAAGATGAAAGAGAGATTTTAGATTCTCTTGGAATAAAAAATAAAGAAGAGCTTTTCTCCCATATCCCCCAAGAAATTAGACTCAATAGACCGCTCCATCTTCCTCAGCCTCTTTCAGAAGTCGAAATAGAAAAAGAGATCCAAAAAATCGCTTCTGTAAATAAAGGAGTAAATGGCTACATTTCCTTTTTAGGAGGTGGAAGCTATAATCACTGGATTCCCTCTACAGTAGAATCTATACTATCAAGGGGAGAGATATTTTCTCCCTATACTCCTTACCAACCAGAAGCAAGTCAAGGAACACTTACAATACTTTTTGAATTCCAAACTATGATGTGCGAATTGTTCGAAATGGAAGTGTCAAATGCCTCCGTTTACGATGGAGCATCAGCTCTTGCAGAAGCATGCCTCATGGCTCTAAGAATTACAAAAAAGGAGGAGGTCATATTATCATCTGCAATACACCCTGAGTATAGAACAGTTGTAAAAACGTATCTCCAGAGCGCAGGGTTTAGGGTAAAAGAAACACCCTTTAAAAAGAATGGGAAAACAGACCTTGAGACCTTAGAAAGAAATATATCTAATGACACAGCGGCTTTTGCTATACAAAATCCTAACTTCTTCGGAGTTATAGAAGACCTCGAAGGATTAAAGAAACTGCGAGAAAGTAAAGATATCTTACTTATAAGTTGCATAGTTGAACCTATTTCCCTTGGAGTTCTTAAACCTCCTGGAAGTTACAAATCAGATATAGCTGTTGGAGAGGGAAAATCTTTTGGGATACCTTTAAATTTTGGAGGGCCATACCTTGGAATATTCACAAGCAAAATGGAATACGTTAGAAATATGCCAGGAAGAATCGTGGGAGAAACAATAGATATAGAAGGTAAGAGAGGTTTTGTTCTAACCCTTTCAACAAGAGAACAACACATAAGAAGAGCTAAGGCTACATCAAACATATGTACTAATCACAACATGTGTGCAATAGCAGCCACTATATATCTTGCATCAGTTGGCAAAAATGGCTTTAAAAAGATATCAGAAATTAACTTGAAAAAAGCCCATTTCTTAGCAAGGGAACTTCGAAAAAGAGGCTTTGAACTTCTCTTTGACTCTCCATTTTACAACGAATTTGCAATTAAGCTGAGAAGCCCAGAAAGAGCCTTAAATACTGGCCTTGAGAGAGGGTTTATAGCCGGTCTTCCACTTAAGAGATTTTACCCAGAACTTGAAGAAGGCCTTCTTATAAATGTCACAGAAGTTCATGATGTCCTTAGTCTAGAAAAATTTGCAGATTTCCTGGAGGAGGTCAAAGATGCCTGAGAAGTTAATTTTTGAACTGGGTAGAAGGGACAGGGAAGGGGTATCGGTTCCTCAGGATGAACTTAAAACTTTAAATATAGAAGAACTGCTACCTAAAGACTTTTTAAGGGATAAACAGCCATGTTTACCCGAAGTAAGCGAAATAGAAGTGGTCAGGCACTATACAAGACTATCTCAATTGAATTTTTGTGTTGATACCCATTTCTATCCTCTTGGCTCATGTACAATGAAATACAATCCAAGGATAGGAGAAAAACTCTCTTCTTTAAGTGAATTTACGAACTTGCACCCCTATGAACCTGAAGAACTCGTTCAAGGAGCTCTAAAAATTATGTTCGAACTTGGAAAATACTTATGTGAAATTGGAGGGTTTGACGCCATAACATTACAACCCTCAGCAGGAGCACATGGAGAACTTACCGGCTTACTCCTTATAAGAGCATATCATGAATATAAGGGTAAAAAAAGAAGCAAAGTTATAATACCAGATTCAGCACATGGTACCAATCCTGCTTCTTGCACCTTAGCCGGATATAAAGCAATAGAAATAAAATCTGGTAAAGATGGCTGCATAGATATAGATAGGTTACGGGAAGAACTCGATGAAGAGGTAGCTGCTGTAATGATAACTAATCCTAACACTCTTGGAATATTTGAAGAAAATATACTTAAAATTGCTGAGTTAACACACTCTGTAGGTGCACTTCTTTATGGAGACGGAGCTAATATGAACGCTTTAATGGGGATAAGCCGTCCAGGTGACATGGGATTTGACGTACTACACTTTAACTTACATAAAACCTTTAGTGCACCTCACGGTGGAGGAGGACCTGGTTCAGGACCAGTCGCTGTTAAAAGGGACCTAGAACCCTTTTTACCTGTACCGGTAATAGTTGAAAGAGATGGTAAGTACCATCTGGATTATAATAGACCCTTAAGCATAGGGAAGGTAAAAAGCTTCTATGGTAATTTTCCCGTAATGTTAAAGGCCTATATATATATAAGGATGATGGGAAGCGAGGGCTTGAAAAAGGCTTCTGAAAATGCTGTGTTAAATGCAAGATATATCATAAGCAAAGTTAAAAATGATTATGACCTACCTTATGATAAACCACCCATGCATGAAGGTGTTATATCAGGGAGGAAATTTAAAGAATATGGGATAAAAACATTAGATATAGCTAAACGTCTTCTTGATTATGGATTTCATCCACCAACAATATACTTCCCACTTATAGTCGAAGAAGCGCTAATGATTGAACCAACGGAAACTGAAACTAAAGAAACTTTAGATGCCTTTATAAACGCTATGCTTAATATAGCAAATGAGGCTAAAAACAACCCTGAGCTACTTAAAAACGCTCCCCATAAAACACCTGTAAGAAGACTGGACGAGGTTAAAGCAGCAAGAGATCTAAAATTAAGATGGGTTGAAAATAAGGGGGGTCTCTAAAGTAGAGCCCCCTTATTTATATATCTTGGCTGCTTCCTCCCCCTTTAAAACTCTTAAAGCTCCTAAAGCTAAAGCTATCATCTCATCCTCACCAGGGTAAACTAAAACCGGCGCTATAAACGAAACTCTTTCCTTTATCCAAGATGTTATTCTTTCACTATGAGCCATTCCTCCAGTCAGCACTATAGCATCTATGTCTTTACCTAAAACTGAGGCCATTTTACCTATCCATTTAGAAACTTGATAAGTCATAGCCTTGAGTACAAGTTCAGCAAACTGGTCCCCAGCATCTATCATCTTCTCTACATCTAATGCGCTATTAGTTCCAAAGTATGCCACTAAACCTCCATTCCCGACTATACGCTTCATAAGAAAATCTAGATCCACTCCCTTTTCAAAAAGATCAAGAACCTTAGTAGTAGGAATACTTGGACATCTCTCAGGAGTAAACGGACCATCGCCATTTAAAGCATTATTAACATCCACAACCTTTCCTTTTCTATGGGCTCCAACCGATATTCCACCACCTAGGTGAGCTACAACCAAGTTAACGCTGTTATAATCCTTACCTAGATCACATGCCACTCTTCTTGCTACCGCCTTTTGATTCAAAGCATGGAATATGCTTCTTCTGGTAATTTCTTTGAGCCCAGATATTCGAGCTATATCACTAAGCTCATCAACAACCACAGGATCTACTATATAAGCTGGACAGTTAGCCTCCTTAGCTATCTCATAAGCTAAGATCGCTCCTAAGTTTGATGCATGCTCCCCATACCTGGCGTTCTTTAAATCATCCAAAATCGCTTCATTAACCAAAAACGTCCCACCTGGTATAGGTTTAAGCAACCCTCCTCTACCTACAACGGCTGAAAGCTCAGCAAGAGATAACTCTTTACTCTTAAGAAAATTTAAAATTATGTTTTTTCTAAACTGGTACTGATCTATTATTCTAGCATACTTACTTAACTCATCTTTAGGATGTCTCAAAGTCTCTGAGAAAAGCTCCTTATCCCTATCGAAAATGGCCACTTTCGTAGAGGTAGAACCTGGGTTTATAACCAGGATAAGCATGGCCTTTTTGAAACTAACTACATAGCACAAACAGCGGCTAAAGCTATAGAAAGAAGTTTGGCTTCAGCACTATCAGCTCTTGATGTTAGAACAATGGGAACCTTAGCTCCCATAACGACACTCGCTGTCTTTGCCCCAGCTATAAAAATCAAAGCTTTATAAAGAACGTTCCCAGCATCTATATCAGGGAGAACCAATATATCCGCTTTTCCTGCAACTTGACTCTCTATCTTCTTATGCTTAGCCGCTTCCTCTGAAACCGCATTGTCAAGAGCAAATGGTCCATCTATTATACATCCCTTAATTTGACCACGCTGGTTCATTTTAGAAAGAATAGCCGCATCAATGGTAGCCGGAATTTTAGGATTCACTACTTCAACAGCACTAACTATAGCAACCTTGGGATTATCGTAACCCAACTTGTGCATTACATCTACAGCGTTGTTTATAAGATCTACCTTCTGCTCCAACTCGGGAGCAATAGTTATACCAGCATCTGTAATAGCAAAAACACGAGGATAAGTCGAAAGCTCAAAAAGAGAAACCATAGAAAGAACTCTACCAGTTCTCAAACCTCTTTCCTTATCAAGAACAGCTCTCGCAAGGTCAGCAGTTTGAATATAACCTTTCATTAAAAAGTCGCACTTTCCTTCCCTTACGAGATCGACAGCTTTATATGCAGCATCCACAGGTCTAGGGATATCGTAAATCTCGTAGTTGCTCAAATCAATTTTCAACTCCTCAGCTATTTTTTCAATGGTAGGCTTAGAACCTACCAAGACACCGCTAACGATCTCTCGCTTTCGAGCATCCTCAACAGCCTCAAGAACATGAGCATCCTCCGCAGCAGCGACAGCAAGTCGCATTCTTTTACCGCGCGCTATGTCTAACAATTCTAATAAGCTTTTTAGCAACTAAACCACCTCCAAGTAAACTATGTTTTTGTTAAGAGGTTCTAACCTCTTTATTAGCATATGTTTGAGCGGCTCTTCCTCTAAAAGCTTACCAACTAGTACGATATCCTTAAAATTGCCGCAAAAAACCGTAGTCATAGCCCATATTTCCTTGGCCATCTGGTAAGCCATAGCTTCAACTATAAATGGATCTTTTTTAATGGCCTCCCTTATGCTATCAGTAGAGAGATAAGAAAAAAGCCCTCCCTCTGTAAGTATCCTCTTTCTCCATGTATAAGGATCAGAAATGGCAAGTTTAGCAAAATCAGCCGTGGGGAGTTCTCCACAGGTTCGCAAAGAAAAAGCTCCTGATTCTGTTGAAGAAACAAAATCCACTATCTCTCCGTTATCTATAGCCACTACAGCAAATGGATCATCAACCAAAGCTATAATATATCTACCCGGCTCTAGCTTACTATAGACTAAAGCAAAGAGCGGTAGAAAAGAATCCTCTATTTCTCTCTCTACTTCAGGAATGCCAGATATCCTAGCCACCCCTTTAAGCTTCATACTCTTCCCCTCCCTCAAACTTTTCTATAAAGGCTTTCTTAAACTCTGGGAAATACCCTCCTTTAATAGCTTCACGAGTTTCTCTCATTAAATTAATCAAAAGATATATATTATGGTAAGAAGCTAACCTTGCAGCAAGTATCTCCCCTGCTTTATAAAGATGCCGCAGATAAGCACGAGTATAGTTTCTGCAAACATAACAATCACATTCTGGATCAGGAGGAGAAAAATCCTCTTTCCAAGACTCACTTCTTATGTGCTCTTTACCCCTATGAGTGAATATCGTTCCCGTTCTACCATTCCTAGTAGGCAATACACAATCGAACATATCTACCCCTTTCTCCACAGATTCAAGTAAGCTTGAAGGATAACCAACTCCCATAAGATACCTTGGTTTATCCTCAGGTAGAAGTGGTAAAACCACATCAAGCATATCATACATTACTACCTTAGGCTCCCCAACACTTAAACCACCTATAGCATAACCATCGAAGCCCATTTCAATGGTCCTAAGAGTGCTTTCTCTTCTTAAGTCTGGATACACGCCCCCCTGAATTATACCAAATAAAAACTGATCTTCTCGCTTTTTAGCGTTCTTACACCTTATAGCCCATTTTAAGGTCCTTTCCATAGCTTCTTTAGCATAAGAGTAAGAAACTGGATAAGGCACACATTCATCAAAACAAACTATAAAATCAGCACCTAAAGCTTCCTCTATCTCGATAACCTTCTCTGGAGTAAGAAAGTGATAAGAACCATCCAAGTGAGACCTAAATTTAACACCTTCATCATTTACCTCTCTTAGGTCAGTTAAGCTAAATACTTGAAATCCCCCTGAATCAGTCAATATAGGATGAGGCCAATTCATAAAAGAATGAAGTCCTCCCGCTTTTCTAATAAGCTCATGACCCGGTCTAAGATAAAGATGATAAGTATTAGAGAGAATAATACTAACCCCTATCTCTTCGAGTTCTCTTCTTTCCATAGCTTTAACTGTTGCCTGCGTTCCGACAGGCATGAATACAGGAGTTTCTACTTCACCATGTGGCGTATTTAGAATACCAACCCTCGCCTTAGTATAAGGACACTTATAAACTATTTTAAAAGAAAAGAAAGACAACCTTTCTCCCCCGCCGCTTATTATACTGCATGAACTAATTTGACTCAAGATTGTGGTTGATTTTTTTACCATATATGATATAAAATAATTTAAGTATTAAAAATCTTAAAGGAGGGATGCCCATGGGAAAAGGTGCTGCGGTATTTTGGGGATGTATAGTTCCATGGTTAGCCTACGTAGTGATCTCTCCCTTCTTCAACTTTTTTGATCCAAAAACGAAAAGCCCTCTGATCTTAGGAATGCCTCCCCTTATGTTCTGGGACATACTATGGATTATCCTAACACCATTTTGCCTCCTTATTGCCTATAGCATTGAGAAAAAGGGGTGGTCCTAATGTCTCAAGCAGCAATTGCTTTAACGATAATCTTCGGGTGGATCATATTAACATTAGTAGTCGGGGTTTTAGCAGGAGTTAAAAAGAAGTTTACCCTTGACGGATATCTAGTATCTGGAAGATCCCTTAGCTTTATCTTTCTTTACATGCTTCTTGCTGGCGAAATTTATAGCGCTTACGCTTTTCTAGGAACAGCCGGCTGGGCTTATTCTTTCGGCATGCCTATAATGTACGCTCTAGGATATGGAATTTTGGCTTATGCTTTCGGCTATTTCTTTGCAGAGTATGTTTGGAAAGCTGGAAAGGCTTTCGGGTTTGTTACACAAGCGGATTTCTTTAAAAAGAGATACAATAGTACCTTTTTAGGAGTATTAGTAGCATTAATAGGCATAGTATTCAATGTACCTTATATTCAGCTTCAGCTCCAGGGTCTTGGTTATATATTAAATGCAGCATCTTTGGGACAAATATCTATCAACACTGGAATAGTTCTAGGCATGTTAATAATGCTTGCTTATGTATACACAAGTGGATTAAGAGGAATAGCCTGGACTAACTTCTTACAGTCACTAATGATGTTCATAGTAGCATGGGCAGTGGTATTCGCGATACCTTTTATTAAGTTTGGTAGCCTTGAAAATCTCATGAAAACTCTGGCAGAGGTTAAACCTGGACATCTTGTTTTATCTGGCAAAATGGGAATACCTTGGTACATCTCAACCTTGATCTTATGTGGACTTGGCTTCTTTATGTATCCTCAAATGTGGCCATCTCTATACAGCTCAAAAGATATAAGAGCTCTGAAAAGAACCTATGTTGCCCTTCCGTTTTACTCACTATTTATGGTACCAGTAATATTAACAGGTTTAGCAGTAGCAGCATTAAACATGAAAATATCTCCTGCAGATGCTGCAGTTCTTGAGGGAGTTAAACTAGTATATCCAGAGTGGGTTTTAGGAGTAGTTGGAGCAGCTGGCTTTGCAGCAGCCTCATCAACGGCAAGCGCAATAATACTTACCTTAGCTGGTCTACTATCTAAGAACCTTTATGCTCTCGTGAAGAAAGATGCCTCCGATAAGGAATTAGTCCTAGTAAGTAGAATAAGCGTCTTAATATTTGGTCTTTCGGCAATGTTTTTAGCTCTTTACGCTTCTGGAAGATTAGTCGCCCTACTACTTTTGGCCTATGCTGGGATTACACAGATGTTCCCAGGTGCCTTCCTAGGTTTATTCTTTAAGAGATTTAATAAAACAGCTATCGGAGCAGGAATGATAGCTGGACTCATTACTATAACTTATCTAAGATTCTTCGGTCCCGGAGACTACTTAGGTATTCATTTTGGTCTATGGGGATTAGCTGTGAATATGATAGTGGTTCTAATAGTAGCAGCTTTAAGCAAAGAGGATGAAAATCTTAAACCTTTCATGGACGGTATAAAATCTATAAAGCTTTGAAACAAAGCGACTAAGCACTTAAAATAAGCTCCTGGGGTGATGATATAATAGGCCCCAGGAGCTTTTATTTTAAGGGAGGATATAAAATGTGAATTACAGGAAGGTCGATACTAACATTCTGGAAAAGCTTAAAAAAATATGTGGTGAAAAAGACGTTATATATGAGGACAAAGAAAAACTTGAAAGCTACGCCTGTGATGAATCAGGGAAACTCTTCTGTAAGATTCCAGAAGTAGTTGTAAAACCAGAAAATACAGAAGAAGTTTCCCAGGTAATGGCACTTGCAAATGAATACCTTATTCCGGTAACTCCTCGAGGAGCGGGAAGCGGACTAGCAGGGGCTTCAATTCCAATATGCGGAGGTATAGTTCTATCTATGGAGAAAATGAACAAGATCATCGAGATAGACAGGATAAATAGGGTTGCCGTAGTCGAACCTGGAGTTATAACTAATGATCTATGTAAAAAGGTGGAAGAAGAAGGATTATACTATGCAGGATATCCTATGAGTGTCGGATTAAGCACTATTGGTGGAAACGTAGCAACCAATGCTGGTGGAAGCAAAGTAATAAGATATGGTAATACGAGAAAACACGTCCTTGGAGCTGAGGTAGTACTTCCTACAGGAGAAATACTAATGCTTGGGGGGAAAAGAAGAAAGGAAACATGGGGATACGATCTCCTCGATTTACTCATAGGCTCTGAAGGAACCTTATGTATATTTACAAAGCTCATCTTAAATCTAATACCCCTTCCTAAAAAAACTGTTGACCTTCTGACCCCATTTAAAAGCATTGAAGATGTTATAGAAGCAATTAAAGAAATATTTTTAGAAGCTAAAAACATACCAACAGCAATAGAATTTATAGACAAACGCTCAATAGATATAGCTAGTAGATATCTTAACCTATCATTACCATTACAAGATAAAGCTCAAGCTTTCCTTATAATACAAATTGAAGGAAGTTCTAATAAAGAGCTTGAGGATGCTTATGAAAAGGTTGGAAAAGCCTGTCTTAAAAATGGAGCGCTAGATGTTTTCGTTGCAGACAATAGAGCAAATTCTGAAAAGATATGGAGAATAAGAAAGGAGATAACAGAATCTTTAAAAAACAAAGATCCCTATGTTTCCTTAAGTGGAGATATGGTTGTCCCCGTTTCGGAGATACCAAAGATGCTAAGAAAAATCAAAGAAATCGAGAAAAAATATGGGATAGAAACGGCTACTATAGGACATATAGGGGATGGTAACCTCCATCCTGCATTATTTAAACCTTTTAATATCTCTCCAGAAGAGTGGATTACGCTTTCAGAAAAGATAATAGAAGAGCTAATAGAGGAAGCAGTCAAACTTGGAGGAGCAGGAAGTGGAGAACATGGTGTTGGTTTCCTAAAGAAAAAAGCATTCTTAAAAACGAAAACTCCTAAGGAAATAGAATTAATGAGAGGGATAAAAAAGCTCTTTGATCCAAACATGATACTTAACCCTGAAAAGGTAATATAATATATATGGGGTGACTAAGCGTGCTAGAATATCCTAAAAAGTATGATGTAATAGTCATAGGGGGAGGACATGCCGGTTGCGAAGCTGCATTAGCAACCGCAAGAATGGGTTTCCAGACATTACTATTAACTCTCTACTTGGATAGTATAGCTTTAATGGCCTGTAATCCATCCGTAGGTGGACCAGGAAAGGGACATTTAGTGAGAGAGATAGATGCTTTGGGAGGAGAGATGGGCAGAAACATAGATGAAACTATGATCCACATAAGGATATTGAATGAAAGCAAGGGCCCTGCAGTCCAAGCTTACAGAGCCCAAGCTGATAAGAGAGAATACCACTTAAGAATGAAACGTATCCTTGAAAACCAGAGAAACTTAGATGTAAAACAAGGAATGGTAGAGGAAATAATCGTTGAAAGGGGAAAAGTCGTCGGAGTAGGGGTAAGAGAAGGATGGGTATTTAAAGGAAAGTGTGTTATAGTTGCAACAGGGGTATATCTAAGAGGCTTAGTCCATATAGGTTTAACTCATTTTGAAAGCGGTCCCCTTGGAGAATCAGCTGCATGGAAGCTTTCTGAATCTCTAAAAAGGTTAGGATTAAAGCTTGGGAGACTCAAAACTGGAACGTGCGCAAGGATAGATGGGAAAACCATCGATTTTTCAAGCTTAATTCCCCAACCATCAGCAGAAGAACCTTTATCCTTTTCATTCAGGTCTGAGAAGAGAATCTGCAGAGGCTATTTCTGTTGGATGACAAGAACTAATGAAAAAACACATGAGATAATAAGAAATTCTCTTGACAGATCCCCTTTGTTTACGGGTGTTATAGAAGGAAGAGGACCAAGATATTGTCCATCTATAGAGGATAAAGTAGTAAGATTTCCAGATAGAA
>JANXBX010000011.1 GCA_025060595.1 Synergistota bacterium
TCCAAAGCTATTGAATAAGCCCCCCTAGCTTTAAGAAAACTATAGTAAGCCTCAGCAACTGAATAGAAAACCTCATTCTTAACCTGCCTTAAATTTTCTAACTCTGCTAACAAATTTTCCCTTGCAGCTCTTATAGTCGCATCTTTCTTATCCCCAAGATAGATTGGATAAGACAAACTAACTCTAACCTGATAATCCGCAGCGGAAGAAGAACTTAGTCTATTCATAACGCTTCGCATAAAATTGTATAGAAACATATCTTCAGCAGTTGGGTTTAACTCTTCAGGAAAACCAGAAATCCCTCCCCCCGCCCTGCTCCTCTCTGTTCTAGTAGCTTGAAAACTCAGTGTTGGGTACAATATACTTTCTGCCTGAATAAGCTTAGCTTTTGCAGCCTCAACTGCCGCCATAGCCTGCTTCAATTTCAAATTCCTTTGAAAAGCAATATCGAGAGCCTTATTTAAATCTATGACTAAAGAATACGCCTTGCTTAAAGGAATTAAAAAATTAAGGAAAATTATTACTAAAATCACAGTTCGTTTCATTTTCTGCACCTCTCTTTCCTGAGAACCGTACTGTGGTATTTAAAACCAACCGGTCAGTCAAAATCATTATACTACTAACTTCGGGCTTCCCTAAAGAGGAATACGTAAAGAAGGTTTTAAAATGTGACAAGCCACTTAGAAATTTACCAATCCTTAACAAGAGGAGTCAATGAAAGATAACAAAAGGAGATAATAAAATGGTGCCGGGAGCGGGAATCGAACCCGCACGGACTTTGAAAGTCCATCGGATTTTAAGTCCGATGCGTCTCCCAGTTCCGCCATCCCGGCACCTGAAGAAATTATATCAGAGAAGTTTCAAGGCTTCAAGAGCGATTGGGCTTAAAACTTCTTTCTTCAGCCACCTTTTTAACTATACCGATAAAGCTTTCGGCATTAATACTTGCTCCCCCGACCAATGCCCCATCTATATCCTCATATCTCATGAATTCCATAATATTCTCGGGTTTGACACTCCCTCCATAGAGTATACGTGTAGCTGATGAAAATTCTCCCCCTAAAAGATCGCTAAGCTTCCTACGTATACCTGTTATTACTTCCAAAGCATCTTCACCAGTAGCTGGAATACCAGTCCCTATGGCCCATACTGGTTCATAGGCCACAACAAACTCCTTTTGATTTGGGAACCCACTCACAACTGAAACGAGCTGTTTTTCTACCACATTCCAGGTTTTTCCATTTTTTCGTTCTTCAAGAGTTTCACCTACACACAAGATAGGTACTAGTCCAACATCAACAGCCTTAAAAACCTTCCTTCTAATCTCTTCGTCGGTCTCCTTAAAATACTTCCTTCTCTCGGAATGTCCAAGAATAACATATTTACAACCTAAAGCTAAGAGCATTTTAGGAGAAATTTCTCCAGTAAAAGCTCCTTCATCCTCCCAAAACATATTTTGGGCACCAAGAGCAATTTGAGTACCACTAATAACCTTGCTCACTCTCTCTAAAGCAGTAAAAGGTGGGCACAGAGCTATCTCTACTTTTCTTACATCTACTAAAGCATTCTTTATTTCAAAAGCCAGCTCCTCAGCTTCATTATTTGTTTTATGCATTTTCCAATTTCCAGCAATTAAAGGCTTTCTCAAGCTTACCTCTCCCCTCACTTGTTTAAGAGCACATCTATACCTGGAAGGACTCTCCCCTCCATAAACTCAAGAGAAGCTCCACCACCAGTCGAAACATGAGTAAACTTCTCATCTATACCTGTTTTCTTTAAAGCAGAAGCAGTATCGCCTCCGCCAGCAACAGATATTATCCCCTCCAAAGAAACCACAAATCTTGCTATCTCATTTGTTCCCTCATCGAATGGCTCCTTTTCAAACACTCCCAAAGGCCCATTCCAAAATACTGTTCTAGCTCTTTCTAACTCCTTCTTAAAAAGCTCAATTGTATGAGGCCCTATATCAAAAGCAGCATATCCCTCTGGAACTTCATTTGCAGGTGAAACTTTTATTTCTGAAGAATCAAGACTCTTAGCAACTTTGAGATCTATAGGCAAAACTATCTTAGCTCCTTTATCTTTAGCTTTATTAAGCAGCTCTCTAGCCAAATCAAGCTTATCATTCTCACAAAGAGAATTAGCCATATTACTACCTAGAGCCTTTAAAAAGGTATTAGCCATCCCTCCACCTATAAGAAATACGTCCACCTTATCTAAAAGATTCTCTATCATAGCTATTTTATCGCTTATTTTTGCTCCTCCAAGAATTATAAAATAAGGTTTCCTAGGATTATCCCTAACGGCAGATAAAAACCTTATCTCCCTTTCCATTAAAAATCCGGCTACTGCAGGTAAATACTTAGCTACTCCATAGGTAGAAGCATGGGCCCTATGAGCCGCACCAAAAGCATCATTTACGAATATCTCTGCTAGAGAAGCTAGCTTCGAAGCAAATTCAGGATCATTTTTCTCCTCTTCTGGGTGAAATCTGACATTTTCAAGAAGAACAACATCTCCTTCTCTCATATTTTTAACAAAACTCTCAACTTCGCTTCCAACGCAGTCGTCAAGTTTATAAACTTCTTTACCCAACAGTTCACTTAAACGTTTAGCAATAGGATTCATCCTTAAAGTGTTATCTACACCCTTAGGTCTACCTAAATGAGATATCAATATCACCTTTGCTCCTTCACTAATCAGATATTCTATCGTAGGCAAAGTAGCTTTTATTCTATAGTCATCTTCTATATTTCCACTTTTATCTAAGGGAACGTTAAAATCAACCCTAACTAGTACCCTTTTACCTTTAACGTTTATATCCCTTATTGTCCTTTTATCCAACAATGTATATCACTCCTTACAACCTCTCAGCAATATATTTTGTCAAATCTACTACCCTGCAAGCATAACCCCATTCGTTATCATACCACGCAAGAACCTTGACCATATTATCCACAACCATGGTCTGAGTAGCATCAAAAATTGAAGAGTGAGAATTTCCATTAAAGTCTACAGAAACCAATGGTTCATCTACATAAGCAAGTATACCTTTAAGCTCCCCTTCCGCAGCCTTCTTAAAAACTGCGTTTACCTCCTCTACAGTTACAGGCCTCTTAAGCTCTGCAACGAAATCCACAACAGAAACGTTTGGAACAGGTACTCTTAATGCTATACCATTAAGCTTACCAGCAAGCTCAGGTATAACCTTTCCTATAGCTTTGGCAGCACCAGTAGTGGTAGGGATTATAGATAAAGCTGCTGCTCTAGCCCTTTGAAGATCCTGATGAGGAAGATCCAAAATTCTTTGATCATTGGTATAAGCATGCGCAGTACTCATTAATCCTTTTACTACACCGAAATTCTCGTGAAGGACTTTAACCAAAGGTGCTAAACAATTAGTAGTACAAGAGGCATTAGATATTATTTTGTGTTTCTGAGGATCATAGCTTTTTTCGTTAACACCTATGACAATTGTAATATCTTCACCCTTAGCTGGTGCAGTTATTATTACCTTTTTAACACTCCCACGAAAATGTTTACTAGCCTTATCAGCATCAGTAAACCTCCCAGAGGATTCAATCACAATATCAACATCATACTTATCCCAAGGAATCTTAGCTGGATCAGGCTCAGCAAAAACCCTTATTTTATTACCATTCACATATATATTCTCTTGATCATAACTTACATCTCCATCCCATATTCTATGAACAGAGTCATACTTAAAAAGATGTGCTAACGTTTTCGCATCGGTTATATCATTAACTGCAACGAACTCCAACCCTTTCCCCCTACCATCTTTAAGTGCAGACCTTAAAACTAACCTACCAATTCTTCCGAACCCATTGATTCCTACCCTTGCTCCCATAGCAAGCACCTCCCTCTTCTAAGACTTTGCTAATGTTAAACAAAAAGCCACACCCCTTTTTCGAGATGTGGCTTTCTCTTACCTCTACCACTTTAACTCTACCCACGTAACACATTACTTTTATAGTATACCAGACATTTATTGAAAAGTCAATAAAATTAGACTATCCCATAAACCCTACAAGTAGCAAACTTAGTTGAGGAACAAAAACAAGAATAATAACTAACGCTAAAAGAGCCACTATATAAGCTACACTTTCCTTAATACAACTTTCTACAGGAATACCTCCTAATGAACACACTGTAAACATATTAACACCAACCGGCGGAGTGACACCTCCAAGCTGTATCATAATTGCAAAGATAACACCAAAATGAACCGGATCGAAACCAGCTTCCCTAACTATAGGAAGAAATATAGGAGTAAGAAGCAAAGTATTTACCGTACCTTCCATCACCATTCCCGCAAAGAAAAGAAAAACAATTATAGCAAGCATAATTAATGTTGGATTATTAGTAAGATTTATAATAAAGGACGACATCTTAACGGGAACCTTTTCAAAAGCTAACGCATACATTGGTATAGCTGCCATAGAAACAATTAACATTATGATAGCATTATCCTCCGCTGCATCAAGCAAAGCCTCCTTGAAGCTTTCCCAAGTAAGTTCACGATGAATAACTTTACCAACAAATGCAGCATAAACCACAGCAAAAGCTGCCGCTTCAACAGGTGCAAAAATTCCAAACCGAAGGGTAACGATAAGAAAAACAGGGAAAAGTAACGCCCATATAGAATTTCGAAGAGCCTCGTACACCTCGCGTAAAGACTTTCTTTTATTTCTACGCTCCATATCATATCCTTTTCGAACAGCTTTCCAATGGGTAACTATCATCATCGTTATACCCATAAGTATACCTGGTATAACTCCAGCCATGAATAGCTTTCCAACCGAAACTTGTCCAACAAAACCGTATAAAACTAGACCTATACTTGGAGGTATTATTGCCGTACTTAAGGAACTACAGGCTAATACTGCCGCAGAAAAGCCATCATCATAACCTCTTTTGCGCATTTCCGGGAGAAGTATTCTCGTTTCCATAGCAGCATCGGCATTAGAAGAACCAGATATACCACCCATAAGCATACTTAAAACACAGCTTACTTGCGCTAAGGCACCTGGTAAATGTCCAACAAGAGCATCAGCAAGACGTATAAATCGAGAAGTAATTCCAGAGGCATTCATAAGATGCCCAGCAAGAATGAAAAAAGGAACTGCTAATAAAGGAAAAGATTGCGTGCCCGCTGCAAGTCTCTGAGCAACTATTGGAATAGGAATTGTAGCTTGGCTAATAAAATATATTATTCCTGAAATTCCAAGCGTAAAAGCAATAGGAACGTTTAATGCTAACAAAAATATGAAAGCTAAAGTTCCATAAAGAAACGACATCTCCAACACCTACCCTTTCATAATCCTCTTATTTTAGTATATATCTGATAAATAAGCGTAAAACTCATAAGAATTGTTCCAACAGGAACAGCTGCTACAACTACAGAGTAACTAAGGAAAAAGATTTCTTCAAAAACCCTTCCCGTGTTAGCTAAAGTCATTCTGATTCCAAGATAACTAACATAAATTAGAAATACTAATATAACTATATCAACCAATATACCTATTAGCCATCTAATCCTTGACGGCAACTTCTCAACAAAAAAACCCATACCAATATGTTTTTTTCTTCTTAACGCTCTGTCTGCTCCTATATATATTAACCAAACGAATAACCCTGAAGCTAAAGCATTTGTCCAATTTATAGGATAACCAATATAACGTAGAAGAGCTGAAACAAAAACAAGCCCTACTATTATACCTAATAATATCTGACAAAATTTTGCCTCTACTCTATCGATAATTCTAAAGATCCGCTCCACCTTTCCTTCCCCTCCACCATAATTTTATGGGTGGGCTTGAATCAAGCCCACCCATAAAATTATCAAGAATTTAATTTACTTTTTACCTAAGAAATCCAAAACCTTCTTACGAATTTCTTGATAACCAAGCTTCTCGTACACAGCCTCAGCACGCTTCTTAAACGGAGTAGTATCTACATCATTTATTATGGCTCCCGCAGCCTTCATCTTTGCCTCCAGATCAGTCAACATCTTAAGCAAAAGATCCGTGGCAAAATCCCCAGCCTTAACTGCCTCTTCGAACAAGATTTTTTGATAATCAGAAGAAAGCCCCTTAAGCCACTTTTCTCCAACTACTGGAGAGTTCCAAAGCTGAATATGTCCTGTTTTTGTTATATATTTCGCAACTTCATAGAGCTTTGATCCAAAGGTAGCTGGATGCTGTGCCTCAGCACCATCAATAACACCTTGCTGAAGAGCCATATAAACTTCTGTCCAGGGAAGGGCAACTGGTGTAGCCCCTAAAGCTCTTATAGTCTCCTGCCATACAGGAGCCCCAGGTGTACGAATTTTAAGTCCACTTAAATCCTCAGGTTTAGATATTGGTTTCTTAGTTAAAAAGTGACGCGCACCTGCATACCAGTTAAATGCAAGAACAACAAGCCCTTTTTCCTTTGTAACTTTAGCGTACCATTCTTTTGCGAGGTCAGACTTTAGAAGTTTCATCCAATCTTCAATGCTATCAGTAAGATAAGGACAAAGAAGAATCCCTACCTCTTTAGCCCATACTCCCAGGCGACCTGCATCAGTATTAACGCAAACCTCAGCACCCATTACCGCTTGCTCGAGTATCTCTTCATCTCTTCCAAGAACGCCTCCGGGATAAAGTTCTACCTTTATCTTTCCGTTAGTGCGGGCTTCAACACCTTGCTTAAACTTTTCATACCCTTCGTAAATATTGTCACCCTTAGTAATGACCATAGAAACTCTTAGAGTATAGGTCTTATCTTGAGCAAACGTAGCCCCAACAAATACCATAGATAGAACAAAAACCATTACCACAACCACAACAACGCTATGCTTCCACAACCCACGCATTAGAAACACCTCCTATTTAAAATATTTTGGGTAAAGCTTTTGCAAATTCTCAAAATCAGGATCATTTTGAGGGAGGTGCTCATCGATTAACCCTTCTACATGTGCATTATCGTGAGAAAAGATACATTCAGCTATTCTTTTGTGTTGATCAACAACTTCTCCAACCCTTATTCCTAAAGAGAGTTTCAAAACTCTAATACGCTTAAAATCAGCATTAATTTGAGATATAAGATCCCATATGCGCTCCTTCCTGCAAGCTTTATAAATTACTTTATGGAATTCCTCATCAAGTTCAAATAGTTTTAAAAAATTTTTCTCCTGGAGACAAAGCTCTTGTAAGGCCAAATTAGATCTTAACTCAAATATAAGTTCCTGAGGGAAAGAACTGCATGCTATCTTCATTACAGCCTTTTCAAGCGTCCTACGCATAAATCTCGCCTCATCCACTCTTTCAAGATCTATAAGAGAGACTATAGTCCCCCTTTGAGGATAAGTTTCAAGAAGACCTTCTTGAGATAGTCTAACAAAAGCCTCTCTTACTGGGGTCCTACTAACAGATAAAGCTTCAGCAATCTCCGTCTCCGTTACGCTCTGTCCAGGCTCCAGTTTTAAAAGAATAATATTTTTTTTCAAAGTTTCATAAACATGATCTCGTGCTGAAGAGTTTCTCTTCTGCGAAACTAATAAATCCATCATTCCTCCCTCCTTTTGTATACTACCATACCAAGCTCTATATGTCAAGAAGTTATAAAAAACCTATTTAATTTTGATTATAATGAAACTATTAAGCCTGAAGTACATATCTTGACTCTTTTAAACTAAATAATTTATAATGATTTTATCTAAATTCATTTTAAAGGGGGGGAATGGAGATGAAAAAGTTAAGATTATGGGTACCAATCATTATCATAACACTTTCAATATTTTACGGAACAGCATTTGCACAACTAAAATTCATCGTAATAGGGACTGGATCGACGGGAGGCACCTTTTACCCCGCTGGTACCATACTAGCAAATGCTTTTAACACATATCTTAAAGAAACTGGTATTAAATGGTCAGCCCAAGCATCTGGAGGAAGCATCGAAAACCTTTCGATGTTAGCAAGAAAAGAAATCCAAATGGGAATAGCAGGAAGCGCTCCAGCAACATGGGCGTATGAAGGAAAAGAAATGTTTCAGGGAAAACAGGTTACAAACATAAGAGCTATAACCACCTTATGGCCAGAAATGACCCAGGTAATATATAGAAAAGATACAGGTATAAAACATTGGAGAGACTTAAAAGGTAGAAAAGTAGCAGTCGGTCCAGCTGGGAATCCCCATTTCTATATGGAATCTCTTCTTAAAGCAACAGCAGATCTTACATTCAACGACATAATACCAGAATATATGGGATACGGGGACTCTGTTGAAGCTCTTCAAAGCAGACTTATAGATGCAGCATATCTTTCAGCAGGTATACCTACATCAGCTGTAGCACAAGCATATGTGGGTAGAGTTCCCATAGATATGTTTGAAATATCTGATGAAGAGCTCGAAAAGCTACAGAAAATAGCTCCCTTTTATGTCAGAGGCATAATTCCCAAAGGAACTTACCCTGGGCAGGATAGGGACTTAAAGGTAGCTGCTAACCCAACTGTTTTACTTGTAGAAAAGGACTTACCTGATGAGCTCATATACAAAATGCTCGAAGTAATATACATAAAAGCCCTTGATGAAATTAAAAAGCAACACCACGCTTTAACTTATTTAAATCTAGAAAGTGCCGCAAAAATAGGAGGCATACCATTCCACAAAGGAGCAATTAAATTTTATCAAGATCGTGGTATAAAAATCAACGAAGGTATTATTCCTCCTGAGATGAAGAAATAAGAAGTTTAAAATATTTTATTTTTGAAAGGGTGGTGTCTTTAAGTTCTGACACCACCTTTTACTTTTATAATCCTATTTTTAAGGGGGATTTCGAAAATGCGAAAGTTAAGGGGAACACCTGCCCTGTGGGCTATGATACTTGCAATATTTACATCTCTTCTTCATATATGGATGAATAGCATCGGTCTAACACCTATAATAGAAAGAAATATAGCTCATGTATGTCTACTTATGGCACTCGGGTTTTTATATTACCCGGCTACCGCTAAATCATTAAGAGATAGGCCCTCCTTATTAGATTGGATACTTTCTTTCACATGTCTTATAATTCCAATTTATTTCTCTTTGAGCTACGAAAGGATTATTAAGAGCGCTTTTAATCCTTCTACCTTGGATTTTATATACGGAATCAGCTTAATGATACTCGTAACAGAAGCTTCTAGAAGAATTGTAGGACTTCCTTTAACCATACTATCAGTGTTCTTTTTATTCTATGCCTACTTTGGACCATATTTCCCAGAACCATTTTCTCACCAAGGATATAACCTCAGAAGAATAATAATAAGAATGACAATGACAGATGAGGGAATTCCAGGAATAGCATTAATGGTATCCTCCTCATATGTATTCATGTTTGTAATGTTCTCAAGTTTCTTAAGGGCAAGCGGAACCTCACAGTTTTTCAACGATTTTGCATCAGCTTTAACAGGTATGAAACGTGGTGGACCAGCTAAAATTGCAATTATAGCAAGTGCGCTAACCGGCACCATAAATGGAAGTGCCCAAGCCAATGTGGTAACCACAGGTAGCTTCACTATACCGCTCATGATCCAAACGGGCTACAAACCATACTTTGCCGCAGCCGTAGAAGCAATTGCCTCCACAGGAGGAATAATAATGCCTCCTATCATGGGAGCAGCAGCATTTATAATGAGCTCGTTTCTAGGAATCCCCTACCTTAAAATAATGTATGCTGGTTTCATCCCAGCTATACTTTATTACTTCAGCCTATACCAAATGGTAGACCTAGGAGCTCTAAAATGGGGGCTAGAAGGGGTTCCAAAAAATAAATTACCATTATTAAAGAACGTCATAAGAGAAAGAGGCCACATGATTATTCCCCTCATAGTTCTAATAGCAGCCTTAATAATGGGCTTCAGCCCAATAATAAGTGCCCTCTTTGGACTCGCACTTATAATAGCTGTAGGTGCTATCAAGAGCTCAACAAGACTTTCCTTAAAGGATATGATTAATGCTCTATACGAGAGCGCTATAGACTCCATATCTATAGCTGTTGTTTGCGCAATAGTAGGGTACATTATCGGAGTTGTAGGAATGACAGGAATCGGACAAGAAATAGGTTACACAATTGTAAAAGCAGCAAAAGGAGAACTATGGTTAACTTTAATACTATGTATGATTACTGCTATCATACTCGGTATGGCTCTACCTGCAGCTGCTTGCTATATAATAACCGTAACAGTAGCAGCTCCAGCCTTATTAATGATAGGTATTGATCCTTTCGTAGCTCACTTCTTTGCCTTCTATTTCGGAACTATGTCAGCAGTAATTCCACCTGTTGCATTAACTTCTTATACTGCGGCAGCTATAGCGAAAGCCCCTCCTACTAAAGTAGCAATAACAGGCCTCGGAATAGGAATAGCTGGTTTCCTAATACCTTACTTATATACCTATAATCCCGTACTGCTTCTCATAAACTTCTCCTGGAGTAGCTTTATATTGAAATTTACAACTGCTCTTATCTGCTTATATTCAATGGCAATATCTATAATAGGAACCTTAGGTTCCAAAAAAACCTTACCCTTTTATGAAAGAGGATTTTTTGCACTAGCTTCGATTTTAATGGTACCAAATTCCTTCAACCTAAATATAATAGGAATTACACTTTTCTTATCACTCTACACTATTAATAGATTTTTAAAGAAAGAAGTTTAAAATAACAAGAGCAGTGCACCTTTCTTCACCATGCACTGCTCTTGTTATAAACCAAATAACTCAACTAACTATAGTATTGGCAAATATCTCTTAAGCTCAAATTCGGTTACCTGCGCACGGTATATATCCCACTCCTTTTTCTTATTACGAATAAAACTTTCAAAAACATGATCTCCTAAACACTCTCTGACAAGCTCGCTTTTTTCCATAATAGATACAGCCTCACCCAAACTACCCGGCAAGGTCTCTATGCCAAGTCTTTCTCTCTCTTCCTCAGTCAAATCATATACATCGACTTCCACTGGTTTAGGTGGCTCCAGATTCTCCTCAATGCCCTTGAGACCAGCAGCTAACATAACTGAAAAAGCAAGATAAGGATTACATGCTGGATCAGGAGCTCTATACTCCACACGAGTAGCATTTTCCATACCCTCAGAAACAGCGGGAACACGTACTAAGGCGGAGCGATTTTTTCTACCCCAACATATATATGCTGGTGCTTCATAACCTGGGATCAAGCGTTTATACGAGTTAACCCACTGACAAGTCACTGCAGTAATTTCTGGAGAGTACTTTAATAATCCAGCAACAAAAGCAAGACCTGTCTTAGAAAGTCCGTAATATCCATTAGGATCATAAAAGGCGTTTTTCCCATTCTTAAAAAGCGACTGATGAACATGCATTCCACTACCATTAATACCATAGACAGGTTTAGGCATAAATGTAGCATATACATTATTCATAAGAGCAACCTGTTTAACAACCATCTTATGAGTCATAACATTATCTGCCATGGTTAAAGCATCAGCATATTTTATATCAATTTCATGCTGACTATATGCTACTTCATGATGACTAACTTCAACTGTTATTCCCATCTCATTAAGCATAAGAACCGTCTGTCGCCTTAAATCTATTGCTAAGTCAAGAGGCGTTGCGTCAAAATATCCCCCAAAATCTAAAAACTCTGTACCATCAGATGATTTAAAATAAAAATACTCCAATTCTGGACCAACATAATAAGTAAAGCCTTTCTCTGCCGCTTTCTTAAGATTGCGTTTCAAAACGTAACGAGGATCTCCTTCGAAGGGCGTCCCATCAGAATTAAAAACATCACAAAACATCCTTGCCACACCATATTCTTTAGGACGCCATGGAAGAATACAAAATGTTGTAGGATCAGGCATTGCCAACATATCGCTCTCTTCGATTCGCACAAAGCCTTCTACTGATGAACCATCAAAGCCAACTCCGTACTCTAAAGCCCCAGGAAGCTCCTCAGCCGTTATAGTAAAGCTTTTTAAGAAACCTAAAATATCCGTAAACCAGAGCTTGATAAACTTAATATTACGCTCCTTAACTACCTTAAGAACATATTCCTTCGCCTCATCGTGTTTCTTCATCACAACCCCTCCCTATTATGCATTAATTTTTATTAACTATACATCAAATTTGTTACAGAAATTTTACGCTTTTATTACAGAACTATTACAAACCGAGGCTTTCTTTATAGCGATTCGTTATAGGAAAACGTCTATCTTTACCAAAGGAAAGCTGTGTTATTTTAATACCAGGAGGGGCCTGGCGACGTTTATACTCACTTCTATCTATCATTCCAACAACTCGTCTTACAATACTAGCATCTAAACCTAAAGATACTATTTCCTCGAGAGAAAGGTTTTTCTCAATATATCCTTCGATTATCATATCAAGCAGATCATAAGGAGGCAATGTATCACTATCTTTTTGATCAGGCTTTAGCTCCGCCGATGGGGGTTTTTCAAAAATCCTTTTAGGAATAATTTCTCTTCCTTCTACCTCATTTCTCCAACTAGCAAGCTTATAAACAAGCATCTTAGGAACATCCTTTATAACAGCAAATCCCCCAGCCATATCACCATAAAGAGTAGCATAACCACAGGCCATCTCACTTTTATTCCCTGTAGTTAAAACCAACCAACCAAACTTATTTGATAAAGCCATTAAAATATTGCCTCTTATCCTCGCTTGAATATTTTCCTCAGTGGCATCAGGTTCAGTGCCACTGAAATGAGACGAGAGAACATCAAGGTAAACTTGAAAGATCGAATCAATAGATATAACTCTAAACTCTATCCCCAAATTGAAAGCAAGTCTTTCTGCATCTTCCATACTTGTAAAAGAAGAATAACGCGAAGGCATATAAACTCCAATTACATTTTGAGCTCCAAGGGCATCAACAGCTATAGTAGCGACAAGGCTAGAATCTATTCCGCCAGAAAGCCCCACCAAAGCTTTTTTAAACCCGTTTTTCTTAACGTAATCCCGCGTTCCCAAAACTAAGGCTCTGTATACTTCTTCAGGAAAATCCAAAGCCCTTCCCATATAAGTAGAGATAATTGGTTTTTCTTCCTTAAGGCATCCGTTAATAAAAACAAACTTAACCTCACCATGCATCAACATACTTCGTATTTTTTCTTTACGAAGCCTTGGATCACGAAGTCTATTTTTAGGCACTTCCTCAAATAATAGGTCAACCACAAGCAGGCACTCTTCAAAACCGTCACCGCGAGCTATAATCTTGCCTTCCCCGTCTAAAACCAAGCTATATCCATCAAAAACTAGCTCATCTTGACCACCTACCAAATTTACATAGGCTATAGGAGTAACCATATCAAGCGCTCTTATAGAGAGCATTCTCTCCCTAAGATCCCTTTTACCAATCTGATAAGGAGAAGCGCTTATGTTAACTATGAGTTCCGCGCCATTTAACACTTCGGCTATAGCAGGCCCAATAGAATACCAAATATCCTCACATATAGTTATACCAACTTTTACCCCAAGCAACTCGAAGAGAACAGGAGTATTTCCAGCTTTAAAATACCTTTCCTCATCAAAAACTCCATAATTAGGAAGAAACATTTTACGATAAATGCATTTAATATCTCCATCGTATAGCAAAGCTGCAGCATTATATATATCTGAATCCACATCTACGAACCCCAATAATATAGCAAGGTTTAATCCTTTTGTAAATTCAGCAACCTTCGAAAGCGCTGCTAAATTATCCCTTATAAATGCTGGCTTAAGAAGCAAATCTTCAGGAGGATAACCAGTTATAGCCAACTCCGGGAAACACAATAAATCAACTTTTTTAGATTTTCCTTCTTTAATAAATTCACAAATTTTATAAACGTTATGATTGAAATCGCCCACGATAGAGTTTAGTTGAGCCAAACCTATTCTAAGCTTCCTCATCCTCTTCACCTTCGCTAAATTTATATCCTATATTTCTTACAGTCTGGATATACCTATGATCATAGTCCCCTAACTTATTCCTCAACCTACTTATATGAGTATCTACTGTCCTATCCCCACCATAGTAATCATATCCCCAAAGTTTACTTAAAAGCTCCTCTCTCCTAAAAACCTTACCTTTATTTAAGACAAGAAGCCTTAGAAGCTCGTACTCTTTAAAAGTCAATGATATAACCCTTCCCTTAAAAATAACCTTGCATCTTTCCTCATCTATATAAAGATCCCCACACCTTATTACTCTTACTCCTTCACTAACTTGTTCTTTAATCCTGGTAAGTCTTAAAATTCTTATCAAAAGCTCCTCAATAACAAAAGGCTTAACTATGAAATCCGTAAAATAAACTTCCTCAGAAAACCACCTTAGACTATCTTTAGAAACAATAGCCAACAACGGGATACCCATTTTAGAAATAGCATTTTTATTCTTAACTTCGTTCAACAATCCCCTGTTATAAGAGAAAAGGAGCTCAAAATCACACACCACAACATCAAAAGGCTCTTCTTTAACCCTATCAATTAACTCATCTATACTATCTAAAATACACACTTCAAATCCCTTTCTAACCAGGTTTTCAGATACTCTCTTACTATCCTCAGGCTCAACCAGCAAAATAATTTTCACTTAAACTTACACCCCCACCTTAAAACTAAAGGGCCTTTTCACCCCTCTCACCTGTTCTTATTCTCACAGCATCAACAACTTCGTAGATAAAAATCTTTCCATCTCCAATATCTCCAGTATACGCACTCTTTAACAAACAATCTACAATCTCGCTAAGATTCTCATCCGAACAAACTATCTCTACCTTGATTTTAGGCAAAAACTCCACCTTAAATTCCCTTCCCCTAAATTGCTCAACCAAACCCTTCTGTCTTCCATGTCCTTCAACTCGGGTAACACTCATACCAGAGTATCCCTTTAGATTCTTAATGCTTTCTCTTAAACCCTCAAATTTTTCCGGCCTAATAAAAGCTTCTATTTTCTTCATATCCATTCCCCCTTCAAATTATACCCTACTATAGAAATCAGGATAAGCAGGAATCCCATGTTCATAAACATCTAACCCCTTAAGCTCCTCTTCTGGTGAAACACGAATACCAAAAGCTTTATCCATTAACTTAAACAAAACATATCCCATTCCAAACGCCCACACAAATAACACAACCGCACCTATAAGCTGAGATAACAATTGTCCCCAACCACCGTAAAGCAAACCAGTAACATAAGGAGGCTCGATAGAGTAAACACCATACGTTCCATCTGCAAAAATACCTACACTCAAAAAACCCCATAAACCACATACTCCATGGACACTGACTGCCCCAACAGGATCATCTATTCCCCAATTATCTAAACACTTAACACTCGCATACATAAGAACTCCAGCAATGATCCCTATCAAAACAGAAGCCCATCCCTCAACCCAAGCACAAGGAGCAGTTATAGCAACCAAACCTGCAATTACACCATTTAAAGCCATGGTTATATCCCACTTCTTAGTTTTTAAATAAGAAACAATCAAAGCAGCTAATCCCCCAGCTGCAGCAGCTAGGTTTGTATTTACAGCTATAACCGAAATTCTTAAATGATGAGCACTATATGTGCTTCCAGGATTAAAACCAAACCATCCAAACCACAAAATAAAGACTCCTAAAGCAGCTAAAGATACACTATGACCAGGGATGGCTTGAGGAACGCCATTTTTATACTTACCATACCTTGGACCTAAAACTATAGTTCCAGCTAATCCTACTAATCCACCAAGAGCATGTACCACTCCACTTCCTGCAAAATCTAAAACCCCTAAACCAAAAGGAAGTTTGGAGAGCCAACCTCCTCCCCACACCCAGTGTCCATATATCGGATAAATAATGCTGCTAACTACAATTGTATAAATAAGATATGCACTAAACTTTAGCCTCTCCGCAACAGCACCAGAAACAATAGTTGCAGCAGTGGCACAAAATACCAACATCCAAAACATGTTAAGATATTTACTCACATCATAATAATCTCCCAACATAAACCAACCCTTTATACCAATCAATCCGTACCAATCATCTCCCATCATCAAAGCATACCCGAAGGCAAAAAATATTAGAGAACCTAAAACAAAATCAATCAAATTTTTAGCTATAAGATTAGTAACATTTTTTGCCCTACAAAACCCTGCTTCCAACATAGCAAAACCAGTCTGCATGAACATAACAAGAAAAGCGCATACCAAGATCCAAACGTAATCAACAGGCATAACAGAATTTCCCCTTAAAGTTTCCAAGCCAGTTGGATCCTTCGCATAAGAAATACACTCCCCAAACACCATATTCATAATTAAGTATACTAAACACTTTTTAAGTATCTTCACCCTTATCACCTCTCCCTTCTTAAAACTTTTCAACATTTATAATAGGGAAAGGTTACACAAAATTTACCCCAACTTTACAAAAACGTTAAAAATAATCAATATGCATAAAGCCTTCCATAAGGACGGTGCGATTGAGGATAAAGCTTAATAAAAGGCTTATTCGTTATTACATTAAAATCAAGAGAAAAGTACTCACAGAAGTCTTTTAAATGTTTTTCAAACAACTTAAAATCTTCATCCTTTGCAACAGTTACACCTACTTCTCTACCCCAAATTACATTTTCTACGCTTCCTCGAATAAATATGCTTCCCCCATGCATTCCAGTCCCAACAAAATCTCCTACCACTCTTCTCTCGTCAGAATCCAACCCTAGAACTACTATTAAGCCTCCAGCCATATATTCTCCTAAAAAATCACCTGTAGATCCTCCTATTACTATAACAGGAAAATGCTCCTTATAAGCTTTCATATGTATACCTACCCTATACCCAACGTTCCCTTTTACAAATATTCTTCCACCCCTCATGGAATAACCTACTATATCACCAGCATCACCGCAAATCACCACCTCTCCGGAATTCATGGTATTACCAACCCCATCTTGAGCATTCCCTAAAACTATAATCTTAGAACCATCCATAAACGCCGCTAAGTCATTACCCGGGGTGCCTTTTATGAATATGCCTACGTTTTCTTCACTTAAACCACACCCTATATACCTTTGTCCAATAACATTATCAATAAAAATTTCTTTAACTCCACTCTTTATAGCATCATGAATCATTTCATTCAAAATTCTATAGTGAAGACCATCCGCACGTATTAAATAATCTATCTTCTCCATTTTCCCCATAAAGCTCATACTTCAATCACCTCTCCCACAACCATATGTTTTCTATAATTTTTAGGTAGAACTAAAAAACCAAAATCATCTTTAAGTAATTCCTCTTTAAAAGGAGAAACCTCTAAACCAAACCTCAAAAGTCCAAGAAATATCCCTGCTCTATCTATTCTTCCCAAAAAAATACCCCCTATTACTTTTCCATCTTTTATCACTATCTTACGATATAAAGGTGCTTTACTTTCCTTTCTCACTAAAACTTCGTACCCGTCTAGGTCAACGGGATTGGATATTCCAAAGGATATTACGGGAATACCGGCTATTTCAACTGAATTCATCGCAAAAAGCCCATCATATTTGGTTTCCTTTCCAGCCATATTAAATCCCGCAACCCTACCTTGACGAAAAGCCACTGGCCATAAGGCTAATACCTCACTATTCGAATTTAAAAAACTTTTCGCTTGAACAACGTCTCCAGCTGCATATATCTCTTTTATATTGGTTTGCATATAATCATTTACAACGATTCCCCTATCATAATTTATAGGAGTATCTTTTATTAGATCCAAATTGGGCCTTACTCCAATAGCGATAACAAGGAGTGCAGTTTCAATCATCTCTCCACTTCTCAAATACACTTTTTTCAAAATCCCATTATCACCAGAAACAGAAACAATCGTATCCTCCTTCACCACACTACACCCCAAGTTTGCTAAAGCTCTTTCTAATATGCCAGATGCCTCGATGTCCAAAGTGTTCGGAAGAATTCTATCAGCAAGCTCTATAATAGTAACCCTCATCCCTCTCGCCACAAGACCTTCTGCTGCCTTAAGTCCTATTAATCCTCCCCCTAAAACCACAGCAGAATTTATGTTATTTAACTTTATATAATCAAGCATAGCCTTTGTATCAGAAAGCTTCGTAAAAGTAAAGATCCCATCTTTTATATCATTAATACCACCTATTGTAGGAATTATGGGCTTACCACCTGTGGATATAAGCAATTTTTCAAATCTTATAACTGTTTCATCGGATAAAAAAACTAAACGCTCGTTAACATTAAGCTTCTGAGCTTTTTTCCCTAAAATTAGCTTTACACCATTTTTAGAGTAAAAATCTTTTTCTCTAAAGTAGATATTTCCTTCGTCTATCTTACCTCCAAGATAGTAAGATATCAGTGGTCTAGAATAGTTATAAACTTTTTCATCGGAAACCACAGTTAAAGAACCATTTTTGTCCTCTTCTCTTATAGATTCGATAGCTGCTATAGCAGCTACCGAATTTCCAACTATTAAATATTTACTTTCCATCAGTTAAACCCTCCTTCGATACTTTCTTACCCATATAATCAACCAAAACAAGAGCTTCATTAGGACAATGTTCAACACACGCAGGAAAACCAGCATCAATACACAAATCGCACTTAGAGGCAACCTTTTTCTCCTCGTGATCCGGCTTTATAACGCCATAAGGGCAAACCATTATACACATCCAACATCCTACGCACTTACTCCTATTATTTAAAATCTTACTAGTCACAGGATCCCTATACATAGCCCCACTAATACAAGCTTCGATGCAAGGAGCATCTTCACAATGCCTACATTGAAGGGCAAATGAAGTTGGCCCCCTTTCTTCAAAACATATGCCAGAAACAGGTCTGGGTTCCTCTCCTTTAAAAACCTTTAAAATATTCTTAGACTTAGAGTGCTGAACTACACAATGAACTTCACATAACCTGCACCCCATGCAATACTCCTCTTTCGCAAGAATTCTCTTAAATTTTTCTACCATTGCTCTCCCACGCATTTTACTCCTAATAACCCCCTTTCGGTTTCCGTCAAACCAACAGCCCTCAACTGCTCCCTATTCCCCCTTAGGGACTCTATAGCATTTATTCCCATTCCACCCAACATTTCTTTGATTTCCAAAGACCAAGCTCTCAAAAGGTTATAAGCCCTCTTGGCACCTATATCGGGATTTAATCTCTTTGTGAGATACGGATCCTGAGTAGCTATTCCCCAATTACACCTACCGGTGTAACACTTCTGACACAAGTGACACCCTAAAGCGATCAAAGCTGCAGTAGCTATATAAACAGCATCAGCACCTAATGCTATAGCTTTTATAACATCAGCTGAACTTCTAAACCCCCCAGCAGCTATTATGCTTGCACAATGCCTTATACCTTCCTCTCTAAGTCTTTGATCTACAACAGCTATAGCCATCTCTATAGGTATACCAACGTTGTCCCTTATAACTGTAGGAGCCGCTCCTGTACCACCTCTTATACCGTCTATAACTACAAAATCCGCACCTGCTCTTACTATTCCAGAAGCAATAGCTGCAACATTATGAACTGCTGCTATCTTAACCCCAACAGGTTTTTTATACCTCGTAGCCTCTTTAAGAGCGAAAATCAGCTGTCGTAAATCTTCTATAGAGTAAATATCATGGTGTGGTGCAGGACTAATAGCATCACTTCCTACAGGAATCATCCTCGTCTTTGACACTTCCTCACTTACTTTCTCTCCCGGAAGATGTCCACCAATACCAGGTTTAGCCCCCTGACCTATTTTTATCTCTATAGCAGCACCTACTTCTAGATACTCTTTGTTAACTCCGAAACGCCCAGAAGCAACCTGAACTATAGCTCTATCAGCATAAGGTTTAAGCTCTGAATGTAATCCCCCTTCACCAGTGTTCCAATACGTTCCGAAATTACAGGCAGCCTTAGCCAAAGACTTACAAGCATTTAAAGAGATAGAACCATAACTCATTGCAGAAAACATTATAGGTACCTCAAGCTCAAGCTGAGGTGGAATAGAAGACATAAATCTGTCAGGCTTACGTCCTAAAAAGGTTTTAAGCTCCATAGGTTCTCTAATTGGATCAATAGAAGGGTTAGTAACCTGTGCCGCATTTAAGACAAGATGCCTAAAGTAATCTCTATAAGGTCTATCGCAGCCCATCCCACTTAACAAAATACCACCCGTTTCAGCCTGTTTTATAAGATCATAAACATCCCTATCTGACCAGTGGAAATTACTCCTAATTCTCAACTGATTTCCAACAATAGCTATCGCACTCGTCGGACAAAGATCCTCACAAAAATGACAACCAACACACTTAGTGCTATCAGAGATAACCAGATTCATCTCTGGATAATAAGAGTGAACATCAAAAGCGCACATCCTCACACAAACTTGACAATGTATACATTTACTCTCGTCCCTCTCTACATTAAATTCAGACCTATACCTTGCCTTGGCCATTTTTTATCCCTCCACCTTACCAATAACAGGCTCACCAGCCTTTGGCATCCAAACTTTTTCTAGACCATTAGAAATCGCTCGTATAGCTGACTCTTCAGAAGCTATATATAAAAAATCTCCTCCTTTAGCAGCTACAAGAGGCCTTAACTTAGTCCTATCATTTAAACCAATCATATAATGTGAATTAGCAATTACTACAGCAAAAGGTCCATTAACAAGAGCAGGGCCATAGATTATTCTCAATAATTTCAGAAACTCCTTTTTACTTTCATCTTCTATTTTTTCTATCTGAGACCAGAAAGGGGCTGAAAGAATATTTGCTACAACATCAAAAGAAAGACCATGTTTACGAACTAACAAATCAAACAAATAGACTAAAACTTCCGTATCAGTCGAGAAAGTACAATAGTATCCAAAACCCTCTAAGTACCTCTTATTCACTCCATAGGATGATATTTCTCCATTATGAACTAAAGCCCAATCAAGTATTCCAAATGGATGCGCTCCTCCCCACCAACCAGGCGTGTTTGTCGGAAACCTATTGTGAGCTATCCATAAATAGCCTCTATATTCCGGAATCTTATAAAACTCTCCCATTACTTCAGGGTCTCCAACTCCTTTAAAAATACCCATGTTCTTACCAGAAGAAAATATACAAGCCCCGTCTATTTTTCTATTTATCTTCATGACACTGTGAACTATATCTTCTTCCACACTTTCACTTTCTCTAAAACTAATAAAATATCTCCAGAGTAAAGGAACATTCTCAACAACATTTACCTTCTTAACAGATATAGGTTCATGATAAACAATAATAAAGTTGCTCTTTAAATAATCCTCAACAACACACTTAGCCGATTCTGTATAATACATTATATGAAAGCACCAATAATCCTTAAACTCGGGATAAATTCCATAACCCGCAAAACCACTGCCTAATCCATTTCCACGCTCACGCATGCAACAAATAGAATTTAAAATAAGTTCCCCCGAAAAAGATTCACCCTTTTGATTCATTACCCCTACAACTCCACAACCTGATGGATTTCTCAACTCTCGGTCAAAAAACAACCTTTTAAAATCAACTCCGCTCATCCTTACATCTCCTCCATCTAAATAATATTAGTTATTAATTTTAATATAACTATAATATTAAGTCAAGGCATCAAAAAGAATTTTATAAAACAGCATGTAAGGTATTTTGAAGCAAGATTTAATAGCATCTTATCAATATTGACAAAGATGCTTTCATACTTAAAATGTATTTCCTCTCCTATCACTCTAGTATCACAAAATAACCCATAGCCTCTCTTCTTTCCATTGCAGAATAAGAATTTAAAAGCTTTTACAATTCTTGAAACCCCTTTTAGCTTAGCTAGGGAATTAATTAGCCTTCCTCACACTAGCCATTGATTCTTTATTTAAAACTTTCTTAAAAGTTCTTTACCTTCAAAAGAATAATAACTTCCTGTTACTCTTCTATAACGTATTCTAAATATACTTCCAATAAGGCTTATCACTTCCATAAACATCCTTGATAAAAGTTAATTATAATAAGCCTAAAATACCTTGACAGAGAGAAGAATAACTTGTATAATTATTCTTAAATCAGGAGGAGAAAAAGATGAGAAATTTTTATTCTTGCACAGTAAAGAAATCTAAAGTAAATTGGTGGTGGCAGGCTTTCAGCCTGCCGCGGGTTTATTCCTGCTATAAATAAATTTTAAAAAGCAGGGCCGCGGCAGAAAATGCCGCGGCCCTTTTACTGCTTTTTAAACTTTAAAAGGGCCGCTTCGTAAGAGAGCGGCCCTTTTAATTTTCTTAAGTGGAGGTGAGTAAAGTGGAGAAGAGAGAAGATTTAGTAACCCTATACACGACTCTACCCCTATATTCAGAAATCCTCAAACAAGAGTTCATTAAAGACTTTTTCTCAGATACGAGCCATTCATTTATTATGAGCATCGATAAATCCTACCGAGGAGGTAAAAGGTACACTTATATTAGCAAAAACCCTCAAAAGCTATTTAAGCTTTTTAAGAAAAATGGAAAATTTTATTACGAAGTTAACGGTATAACTTATGAGGACAAAGGTAATGACTTTGAAAAAGTTCTTGAAGAAGAAACTCGAAAACAAACCAATTTCAAAGATTTCCCCCCTTTTTACGGAGGATTATTTGGCTACATATCTTATGAAATTATCGAAAAATGGGAAGAAATATATCATATGGAGCCTAACAAAAGATTTAAAACATCTTCTATCCCAATAGCGTATTTAGGTCTTTTCAATAATATCATTGCCATAGATCACGAAGAAAAAAAACTGTATCTAATTAAAAATCTCGAAAAAGAAAAAAGTGAAAATGGACTTTTAGAATTACTTAAGGAAGCCTCCCTTTTAATAGAGAAACAGTCTAAAACAGAACAAGCAAGTGAAAAATCTAAATACCTCTATATCAAGGGACTTTCTTCAAATATTTCTAAAGAAGGCTTCCTAAAAATGGTTGAAAAAGCAAAAGATCATATTATTGCTGGA
Source organism: Synergistota bacterium (assembly GCA_025060595.1). Lineage (NCBI taxonomy): Bacteria > Thermotogati > Synergistota > Synergistota bacterium. The sequence goes on from JANXBX010000011.1 coordinate 23,024, forward strand.
GATATATTCCAAATAGTTCTCTCTCAGAAATTTTCCTTCGAAAGCAATATAGATCCTTTAGATCTATTTTTTGCTCTCCAAGAGGAAAATCCATCCCCTTACATGTTTCTAATAAACTTCCCAGAAATAAAAATAATAGGCTCTTCACCTGAAATCCTAGTAGAAATAAAGGACAAAAAGGTAATTACGAGACCTCTTGCCGGAACAAGAAAAAGAGGGAAAAACGCTGAAGAAGACAAGAGAATAGAAAAAGAGCTTCTCGAAGATCAGAAAGAGAGAGCAGAACACGTAATGCTCGTCGACCTAGCCAGAAATGACCTTGGAAGAGTATGCAAACCTGGAAGCGTAAAAACCTCAGACCTAATGAAAATAGAGTACTATCCTCATGTAATGCATATAGCCTCCCAAGTAGAGGGGGACCTTATAGAAAGCAAAAACCCAATCGATGTTTTAAAAGCTACTTTTCCCGCCGGAACGGTAACAGGAGCACCAAAAATAAGAGCAATGGAGCTAATAAATGATATTGAAAAAGAAGCAAGAGGGCCATACGCCGGTGCAGTAGGTTATATAAGTTTTTCCGGCGATATGGAAATGTGCATAACTATCAGAAGTCTTTACCTATATAATGGCAGATTTCATGTTCAGGCAGGAGCCGGAATAGTTGCCGACTCTAATCCAGAATCAGAGTACAAGGAAACCCTATATAAAGCAATGGGTCCTCTTAAAGCCCTAAAAAGAGCTTTAGAAAAGAATAGAATAAAAGAAACTATCAAAAACTAAAGGGGGGGAATAAGATGATTCTAGTGATAGACAATTATGATTCTTTTACCTATAACCTGGTTCAATATCTTTTAGAATTTGATGATGTCATAGTATTTAGAAATGATAAGGTTAGCTTAAGAGAGATAAACGAAATAAAACCATCTCACATAGTAATATCTCCTGGACCCGGAAATCCAAATGATGCTGGAATATCCAATGAGGTTATTAAGAGTTTCTATAGATATATTCCCATATTAGGAATATGTCTAGGACACCAATGTATAGGATATGTATTTGGAGGTATTATCGGAAGAGCTAAAATCCCCATGCATGGGAAAACATCTTTTATCTACCACTCTAATAAGGGAATTCTACATAATATACCCTCCCCTTTCTTAGCTACAAGATACCACTCCTTAGTTGTTAAACAGGATCACCTACCAAAAATCCTTGAGATTATAGCTGAAACTGAAGATGGTGAAATTATGGGAATAATGCATAAGGATTTCCCTACATTCGGACTTCAATTTCATCCAGAATCTGTATTAACTTCCGAAGGAAAAAAGATATTGGAAAACTTTCTTAAACTTAACCCTATAAAGAGAGGTGAACTAAACAATGTTCGATGAGTTATACAAAGATTCACTAGAGAAAATATTAGAAGGAAAGCATCTTTCATTCCAGGAAACAGCCACCTTAATGGAAGCTATAGTAACAGGAGTATTGACAAACATTCAAGTAGGAGCATTACTAATAGCTTTAAGAGCAAAAGGAGAAACCCCAGAAGAGATAAGTGGAGCAGCAAAGACACTTCTTGAAAAATCCATCAAGATTAATGTAAGTAAGGATATTTTAGTAGATACATGCGGAACCGGTGGAGATATGCTAAAAACTTTTAATATATCAACTATTGTTGCTTTAGTCTGTGCAGCCGCCGGAATACCCATAGCTAAACATGGCAATAGATCTGTGTCAAGCGAGAGTGGAAGTGCAGACCTGCTTTCGGAACTGGGAGTTAAAATAGAACTTTCTCCAGAGAAGATAAAACAATCTATTGAGGAAATTAACATCGGTTTCATCTTTGCTCCTGCTTATCACACCGCAATGAAAAACGTTGCTCCTATTAGAAAAGAACTTAAAACAAGGACTATGTTTAATCTACTAGGACCATTGATTAATCCAGCTTTTCCAACTCATCAACTACTTGGCGTATATGATGAAAGGCTCCTTAAAACCGTCGCTCAAACACTTAAAAATTTGGGGAGAAAAAGGGCTATGGTGGTTCACGGAAGCGGCGCTGATGAGCTATGCACATGGGGGATCAATAAGGTAGCGTTACTATCGGAAGATGGAGCTATAGAAGAATTCAGTTTCTACCCAGAAGAAGTAGGAATTAAGAGAAGCCGTTTAGAAGACATAAGAGGAGGAAAACCCTCTGAAAATGCTATTATCGCTCTAAAGATTTTAAATGGGGAAAAAGGAGCTAAACGAGACATTGTTTTACTTAATGCAGGAGCGGTTTTCATGCTCGTAGGGTTAACAGAAACAATTCAAGAAGGTATAAAGATTGCAGCCGAAGTAATTGATAGTGGAAAAGCCAAAGAAAAACTCAAAGAGCTTATAAAACTCTCTAAGGAGATGAACTAGATATGAAAAAAAATATTATCTCGGATATAATTAAAAATAAAGAAAAATTATTAAAATTAAAGAAAAATGATTCTCTTTCTGTATTTAAAAGAAAAAGCTTCTTTTTAATAGGAGAAATCAAAATTTCTTCACCATCTACAGGGGTCATAAACCCAAACCTTAATGTAAAAACTCAAGTAGAAGCTTATGAGAAAGGAGGAGCAAGCGCTATTTCCGTAGTTACAGAAGAATGCTTTTTTGGGGGAAGTTTGGAACTGTTGAAGAAAGTAAAGGAACTAACGAATCTCCCTATACTTAGAAAGGACTTCATAATAGACAAGCTTCAGATATATGAAAGCTTCTTTTATGGAGCTGATATTCTCCTCCTTATTAGTTCCATACTATCTCTAGCTAAACTTAAATCCTTTATAAGGCTTTGCCAGGATCTCGGCTTAACCCCTCTTGTAGAGGTACATACAGAAGAAGATCTTGAAAAAGCGTTCAAAGCAGGAGCAAGACTAATAGGAATAAATAACAGAAACCTTGAAACGCTTGAAGTATCTATAGAAAATACTTTAAAACTAATGCCAATACTTAATAGATTCTCAAAAAACAAAGACATCTTAGTAATTTCAGAAAGCGGAATAAGCTCACGAGAAGATGTTAAATTGCTTAAAAGCATTGGAGTCAATGGAATACTTGTAGGTTTTTCTCTTTTAACTGCTGAAGATCCATTAAGAAAAATAAAAGAGCTCTTAGAACCTTAGAAGTAAAATGCTTAAGGTAAAAATATGCGGGATTAAAAGAGAAGAAGATCTCAAAAAAGCAATAGAGCTAGGTTTTGATGCTATAGGTTTCATATTATGTCAAAGCAATAGACAAATAACTCTTGAGAAGGCTTTGAATCTCTCAAGCCTAGTGCCTCCTTTTGTATCTCTAGTAGCTGTAGTCAAAGATCCAACTCCCAATGAAATAGAAAATATAATTAAAGCAAGAATCTTTACATATATTCAATTCCATGGCGAGGAAAGCCCAGAAACTCTTGAAAAAGTTCCGATAAAAAGAATAAAAACCATAGCTATAAGGAACGAAAATGACTTAATGATAACTAAACTTTACTTAAAAGTAGCAGATCTCTTTTTATTTGATACTAAGCTTGGGGAAAAAACAGGAGGTACAGGAAGATCTTTCGATTGGCTAATACTTAAAAAATACGATCGAAGTAAACCTTTTATCTTAGCTGGGGGCATAGGAATTCATAATGTTAAGAAAGCAGTGGAAAGCGTTTTTCCAAATGCGATAGATGTTAACAGCTCTTTAGAAATAGAACCTGGTATAAAGGATCATCAAAAGATGGAAAAACTTATGAAAATAATTAAAGAAATAAAGGGAGGATGAAATATGGTATATTTAAATGAAAAAAGAGGATATTTTGGAAGCTTTGGAGGAAGATTTGTTCCAGAAACTTTAATTCCAGCATTAGAAGAGTTAGAAAACATATACTTTTCTTTAAAAGATGATCCTTCTTTTAAAGAGGAACTTGAATCTTTACTCAGAGATTATTGTGGTAGACCAACACCCCTATATTATGCAGAAAGACTCTCCAAAGAATATGGAAAGGGTAAAATTTACTTCAAACGAGAGGATTTAGTACATACAGGAGCTCATAAAATAAACAACGCTATAGGACAAATACTTCTTGCTAAGAGAATGAAGAAAAAAAGAATAATAGCAGAAACTGGAGCAGGTCAACATGGTGTCGCAGTTGCCACAGTGTGCGCGAAGCTTAATCTGGAGTGTTGTATCTACATGGGAGAGGAAGACATAGAAAGACAAAAGCTTAATGTTTATAAAATGAGAATGCTAGGAGCAAGAGTTATATCTGTATCATCAGGAAGTAAAACTTTAAAAGACGCCACTAATGAAGCAATGAGAGACTGGGTATCAAATATAGAAACAACTTACTATCTTATAGGATCTGTTGTAGGCCCTCATCCTTATCCAACTATAGTAAGGGACTTTCAGAAAGTAATTGGGGAAGAAACAAAAAAACAAATTTTAGAAAAGGAAGGAAAGCTTCCAAACTACATAATAGCCTGTGTTGGGGGAGGAAGCAACGCTATAGGAATGTTCTATCCCTTTATAAGTGACTTAGAAGTAAAGCTAGTAGGTGTTGAAGCAGGAGGGAAAGGACTTGCTTCAGGCCTTCATGCAGCATCACTTAATGCGGGTAAAGTAGGAGTCCTTCACGGATGTAAATCCTATGTTTTACAAGATGAAAATGGGCAAATAATTAATCCCTACTCCATATCAGCGGGTTTAGATTATCCTGGAGTAGGACCAGAACATGCCTTCCTTAAAGAAATCAAGAGAGCAATTTATGTCACAATTAATGATGAAGAAGCCCTTGAAGCAGCAATGATAACTACCAAAACTGAGGGAATCATACCTGCTCTTGAAAGTGCTCATGCTATAGCCTATGCTATAAAACTATTAAGAGAAATTAGTAACAATGATATTATAGTTGTTAATCTCTCAGGAAGAGGAGACAAAGATATGCCTACACTAATCAAAAGGTTTAAGTTGGAAGGTGATGAAAAATGAACAAAGAAATTAGTTTTAACAATATATTTTCAAGAGGAAAGGTTCTAATACCTTTCATTACAGCTGGATATCCTAATTTAAATTTATTTGAGAAAATAATTAGAAACTTATACCAAAGTGGTGCAGACATAATAGAAATAGGCATACCCTTCTCAGACCCACTTGCAGATGGGGTAACTATTCAAAAATCAAACCAAACTGTCTTAAAACAAGGGATTAATCTTAGGTTAATCTTATCGAGAATATCCAGGATTTCTCAAGAGATTACTTCCCCAATAGTTATAATGAGCTACTATAATCCTATTCTATCTTACGGAATTAAAAAATTTATAAATGATGCAAAAGAATCTGGTATTTCAGGAATCATAGTTCCAGATTTACCCTTTGACGAAAGGGAACCGCTATACTCTATGGCTAAAGAGAAGAACATAAAAACTATACTTATGATAACTCCTGTTACACCTTTAGAAAGAGTTAGAGAAATTATTAAACACGGAGATGGTTTTATATACTGCGTATCACTTATAGGAATAACAGGAGATAGTAAAAAACCCTTATTTAGCTGGATATCTCAAGATTTACCAAACATACGCAAGTTATCACCTCTACCTATAATCTTAGGTTTTGGAATAGATTCTCCAGAAACAGCACAAAAAGTTTCGCCATACGTAGACGGAATCGTAGTAGGAAGTGCACTAATAAAAAAGATAGATAACCTTATTAAATCAAGCATTGACGAAAACAGACTACTTAGAGAGATCGAATATTTTATAAGAAGTTTAAAATTAGCAATAACTTCTTAACCTCTTATACCCCAACAGTTGGTTTTATTCCTAACTACTATAGATTTCAATTGGCTCAGATGTTATAATTTTAAAAGTAAAAACTAAAAATCGGGGAGGATCAAAGCATGATAAAAGAGGATTTTACCCTTTTCCCTAAAGAATACGAAGATTTTAAGAAAAAGTTTTTAGAGATATCAGGAATAGATTTGAACTTTTACAAGCATCAAATTCACAGAAGGGTTCACATGTTTATGAAAAGATGGAACATAGGGAACTATGAAGAGCTTTTTAAGTTAATAAAAACTGACAAGGAAAAATATAAGTCATTCGTTGATTATCTTACAATAAATGTTTCCGAGTTTTTCAGAAACCCAGAGAGATTTGAGATTCTTGAAAAAGAAATTATCCCTCTTACTATGAAACCTGATAAATCTATAAAAATATGGAGCGCTGGCTGCTCTACAGGAGAAGAACCATACTCTCTAGCAATCATATTGGAGGACCTAAAGATGAAGAAAACCCCTCGCATCCTTGCTACTGATATAGATCCTAACGCACTAGAAAAAGCAAAGCAGGGAATATACGATATTAAACAACTACAAAATGTTAACCCTGAACGCCTCAAAAACTATTTTATCAAAAAGGGGGAAAATCTCTACGAGGTAAATAACAATATCAAGGAAAGAGTAGAATTTAAAAGGCATGACCTTCTTAATGATCCCTTCGATAAAGATTTTGACCTTATACTTTGCAGAAATGTAGTAATATACTTTGAAAAGGAAATAAAAGACAAACTTTACCAAAAATTTAGAGATGCTCTCCGAATAGGGGGAGTACTAATGGTAGGGAATACCGAACAAATATTTGGATATAGAGAAATAGGTTTTAAGTCAATCAAGCCATTTTTTTATCAGCGCATCAAGTAGCTTTTTGCAAGTTCCCAATACTTAGCAGCATGTTCTTCAAGACTCTTTTTCTCATCCTCAGTAAGATTTCTCACAACTTTACCAGGAACCCCCATAACAAGAACGCCTGGGGGAATCTCTTTCCCAGGCGTTATAACTGTCCCCGCTGCTATTATAGAGTGATCTCCTATAACACAATTATCTAACAAAATAGCTCCCATACCTACAAGAGTAAAGTCATCTATTCTACAAGCATGAATAATAGCACCGTGCCCTATAGTAACTCCCTTACCTATTATGGTTGGGATATCCTTATCCACATGTATAACCACATTATCTTGCACATTACTCAATTCCCCAATCTCTATGGAAGCTATATCAGCTCTTAAAACGGCCCCAAACCAAATACTTACCCTTTCCCCTAATACTACATTTCCTATAAGCTTGGCTGTATCTGCTATGAAAACATTAGCTTTAGACATTAGTACATCCTCCTCAGTGTTTTCTCACGATTTCCTTTATCTTCATTAATCTTGTTAAGGCGGCTCTTTCCATCTCATCAAGCTTCATAGTTATAAAAGATATAGCCTCCTCAAGGCCCGGGATCAAAACATATTCTAAGGCATTAACCCTTCTCCTAGTTCTTTCTATTTCATCAGCAAGCAAAATAACAGCCTTTTCCATTTCCGCAAGCTTAATAAGTTTTGGAAGAAAATTAATAAAAGTATATAAGGCCACATCAAGCTCCCCTGATGTCTCCCAGAAACCATAATTCGTAGGATCACCCTCATAAAAAAAATCAAACTTCGGAACAAAAACACTCATCATGTTAACCTTACTAATTTTAAGGAGAGACTTTATACCAGGCAAAAGCAAAGCCTCTTCCAAGCTTCTACTGCTCATAACCGCCCTTGCTCCTAAAAAGTTAACGTACGCTCTTTGAAGCTCCCTTTCAAGCTCCTCTCTCAGGGATCTACTCTCACGAACCAGCTGAATAAATTGCTTTATAAGAGCATCCTGTTTATCCTTAAGAAGCTTATGCCCTCTTTTTGCTATAGCAAGTCTCCTCCTTAAGCGGAGGAGTTCCATTCTATTAGGATTAACTCGCAGCTTCATAAGTCCTTTCCCTCACTTTAATTCTTGGTATAAGATATTTTTCTTTGAACTCGTCCCTAACTCTCTTTAGCTCCTTAATAGGAAGCATTGCAAGAAGCTCCCAACCAAGGTCGAGAGTTTCCTCTATTGATCTTTCCTCATACTCTCCCTGCCTTACATATTTATCCTCAAACTCATCAGCAAATTTTACAAATGCTCTATCTTCTTCAGTAAGAGCACCCTCACCAAGTATAATAGCAAGCTCTCTTGCCTCTCTTCCTCTAGCATAAGCAGCAAAAAGCTGATTTAGTAAATCCGCATGATCTTCTCTTGTTTTTCCATAACCTATTCCTTTATCTTTGAGGCGAGAAAGAGATGGTAACACATCAACAGGTGGATATATACCTTTGCGATGTAACTCCCTACTTAATATTATTTGGCCTTCAGTTATATAGCCTGTGAGATCTGGTATAGGATGAGTTTTATCATCTTCAGGCATTGTCAATATAGGAATTTGCGTTATAGAACCCTTTTTGCCTTTTATTCTTCCAGCTCTTTCATAAATAGTAGCAAGGTCTGTATAAAGATAGCCAGGATAACCTCTTCTTCCAGGAACTTCTTTTCTTGCAGCGGATATCTCTCTCAAAGCTTCACAGTAGTTAGTCATGTCCGTTAATATAACAAGAACATGCATATCTAAGTCAAAAGCCATATATTCAGCAGCAGTCAAAGCTAGTCGAGGAGTTGCTATACGCTCTATAGCAGGATCATCAGCTAAGTTTATAAACATAACGGCTCTTTTTATTGCTCCAGTTCTATTAAAATCCTCTATAAAGAAATTAGCCTCTTCAAAGGTTATACCCATCGCTGCGAAAACTACCGCAAAATTCTCCTCCGAAGATAAAACCTTAGCCTGCCTTGCTATTTGAGCAGCCATTCTAGAATGAGGAAGCCCGCTTCCCGAGAATATAGGAAGCTTTTGCCCTCTAACCAGTGTATTCATACCATCAATAGTAGAAATCCCTGTTTGAATAAACTCAGAAGGATAATTACGAGAATAGGGATTTATAGGGTTACCATTTATATCAAGCTTTTTCTCCGGTATTATTTCAGGACCACCATCTATAGGTTTTCCGGAACCATCAAATATTCTACCAAGCATATCCCTACTTACAGGAAGTTCCAAAGCTTTTCCAAGAAATCTAACCTTTGCACTTTTTATATCTAAACCTGAAGTCCCTTCGAAAACTTGAACAAGAGCTTTATCTGTGGTAACCTCAAGAACACGACCTCTTCTAATTTCTCCACTCCCGAGTTGAATCTCAACAAGCTCGTCATATTTAACATCAGTGACCTTCTCAACCACAATAAGAGGACCAGAAACCCCACTAATCGTTCTATATTCCTTTATCAAAATTATTCACCTCCAGTAGGAATAAGGGAGTAAATCTGCCTCTTAAGCTTTTCCCCAATCTTATCAAACATCTCTAAGTTACCTTCAGGTATATACTTCATACGCGCTATATCTTCAAGAACTTCCATCTTCTCTATATCTCTTAGAGCAGCTCCTTTCCTAAGAGCATCTTGAGCAAGCTTATAGAACTCCATTATTATCTTAAGCATCCTATACTGTTTTGCAAAAGAAGTATAAGTATCTACCTCGTGAAAGGCGCTCTGATGTAGAAAGTCCTCTCTTATAGATTTAGCAGCTAGAAGTTTAAGCCTGTCTTCCTTTGATAAAGCATCTATTCCAACAAGCCTAACTATCTCTTTTAACTCCGCCTCTTCTTCTAAAAGTTTCATCGCCTCTTTTCTTATTTCGATCCACTCATCTCCAACTTCTCTCCTCCAATAATCCTCAAGCTCCTCCATGTACAGAGAATAGCTATTAAGCCAATTTATGGCAGGAAAGTGTCTCTGATAAGCAAGTTCTGCATCTAATCCCCAGAAAACCTTTACAACCCTCAAAGTATTTTGAGTTACAGGTTCAGATAGGTCACCACCTGGAGGAGAAACCGCCCCTATTACACTTATAGACCCTATACGGTTATCCCTGCCTAAACATATTACTTTACCAGCTCTTTCATAGAAAGAAGCTAATCTTGTTCCTAAGTAAGCTGGATATCCTTCTTCGCCAGGCATCTCTTCTAGCCTTCCCGATATTTCCCTTAAAGCTTCCGCCCACCTTGAGGTTGAGTCAGCCATGAGGGCAACATCATATCCCATATCTCTATAATACTCTGCCATAGTTATCCCTGTGTATATAGAAGCCTCTCTTGCTGCAACTGGCATATTAGAGGTATTAGCAACAAGCACTGTTCTTTTCATCAAAGGTTCGCCTGACTTCGGATCAGTAAGCTCAGGAAATTCTATAAGAACGTCAGTCATTTCATTTCCCCTCTCGCCACAACCAATGTAAACAACTATATCAGCACTCGCCCATTTAGCAAGCTGGTGCTGAATAACCGTTTTTCCACTCCCAAAAGGTCCAGGAACGCAAGCTGTTCCCCCTTTAGCTAACGTAAAGAAAGTATCAATTACTCTTTGCCCAGTAGTAAGAGGTTCATCAGGAGGAAGTTGCCTCTTATAAGGTCTCCTTTGTCTAACAGGCCACTTTTGCATCATTGTCAATTCTATCTCTTCACCATTAACTTCAAGAACAACTACTACATCTTCAACCCTATAATCTCCCTCTTTCACTACTTTTTTAACCTTGCCATTCTTCCCAGGCGGAACCATAATTTTATGCTCCACCAGGATAGTTTCTTGGACAACTCCAAGTATATCTCCCGCTTCGACTTCTTCCCCTTCCCTTACTTTAGGAACAAAATGCCACTTTTTATTTCTATCAAGAGCGTTAACTTTCAAACCACGGGTTATAAAACTACCTTTGGTTATTTCTTCTATCAAACTGAGAGGCCTCTGGATACCATCAAATATAGATTCTATAAGACCAGGTCCAAGTTCAACACTTAGAGGCATACCTGTAGAAATTACAGGCTCGCCAGGTCCTACACCAGAAGTTTCCTCATAAACTTGAATGAAGGCCTGATCTCCTTTAAGCTCTATTATCTCCCCTACAAGCCCTTGCTTTCCAACATAAACGACATCATACATTTTGGAACCTAACATGTTGTTGGCAACCACAAGAGGACCACAAACTCTTACAATCTTCCCCTCTTTCATATCCAACCTCTCCTTTTAATCAGTATCATGAAGTTTTGAATATATCTATACCAACTGCTCTTTCCACGCTCTTCCTTATCCTTTCTCTACTAAAACCAGTTGAGCCCTTAACGCTTGGAATCACAAGGACTGCACATTCCGCCTCTCTATTAGCTTGATTAATTAGCTCTTCCATAGACGAAGCAATATCCTCTGTTATAAAAACAATACCATAACCACTTTTAACTAAAGATAGAAGTATATCTTTAGCTTCTTTAAAATCTCTAACAACATAAGTATCCACTCCAACCGCTTTAAAACCTATAGAAGACTCATAATCTCCTATCATTCCAATTTTAAGCATAGACATTTCTCAATCTCTCCTTTAATACATTTTCAGGGATACCAGCCTGCTTTCCTGTTATTACAATCCTCAGATTCTTTATCTCTGTATCCTTTGCTACCATAAAAGCAACTATAGGTTGAATCCCAAACATAACATACTTGGCTCGCCTCATTGCCTCCATCAAATAATCATCCCTAAGTTTTTCTATAGAAGAAATATCCTTCTGATGCTCAAAGACACTAACCATTTTCTCTATCACTTCACCATAGGAGGAATAATAGAGCGCTTTAGTTAAAGAATCTAAACTATCTTGATAGACTTCAACCAATCTATCTTTATCCACAAAACCACCAGAAATCAGCACATCTCCCAAAAAACTCTTAGATCTTCCAGCAAGCCTTGACCTAAAGAATGTTGTGATATTAGTGAGGTCTATAAGTACTCTAACATACTCTACCAAAAATGGCTCATTCAGAGATCTAGCATTGTCAAGCATAAAGTGAAAATAAAGCTTATCAAGATAAAGATCTATGAATCTGGTGTCTAACTCTGCTTTGTCCATTTTATCCAGAAGATCCATCAGTATGTAAACACTATCCTTGCGATAAAAGGGAAGATAAACATATTGTTCGTTCTCAATAAAAGAAATCATCTTGTCTATCGGTACGGTCCCCATGTCTATAAGAATATCCCACTTTTTCTTCATCCCACGCTTAGATAAGATCTTATTCTTAAATAAAATTTTAATGTTAAAAATATCATAAGAGTAAGCAAAAAAGTCCTTCAACCTTTTATCTGGCAATATTTCTCTGACTATATTTGAAGTTCTTCTAATCTCATCCTCCCAAAGAACATCAAAACTTTCTATTTCTTTTAAACCATATACAGTTTCTCCTAAAATCTTCTTGATATCAGCAATAGAATTTGCTCCAATCAATCTATGAAAGAAAGCTAACGGCAAAAGCTCATTCTCTAAATACCTAATACGGGAAACTGCATAAGTATATTTAAAATTTCTTTCCACTTTAAGGGTTACCCTCCTCAAAAAGCATTTTAACAACCTCAGCTTCCCATTTTTCTTTTACATCCTTAACTATGGTATCTATTGATAAGTTAACCTCCACGTCTCCTCGACTAAGAATTAACCCTTTCCCAAAATTACCACGATGACTAGAAAGTTTTAAATTCCAGGCTTTTTTCCTATTAATGTCCTGTATAAAATTCCCGTTAAGTAAATTTTCATCCCTTCCTAATATAACCTCCTCGTCTTTCGTTTCAACAGCACGCTCAAGTAATCTTCCAAAAAAAGAAATATAATCTCCTTTAGAAAGGCTTTCTAACTTTAAACGCAATTTATTAAAAACTTCATCGAGTAAATTTCTTTTAGCTGCAAGAAGTTTTTTCCCCATTTCCAACTCAGCTACAATACGTTTATTTTCTATTTCTCGCTTTTTTATTTCCTCAAACTCAAGCTTGGCCTTATTTATTAGCTCGTTAACTTTTACCTCAGCCTCTTTCAATATATGATTTCTCCTTGCCTCTGCTTCTTTAAGAATCTTTTCTGCTTCTTTTTTAGCATCTTCTATAATTTTTAACTTTATATCCTCTAAAGACATATCCACTGCCTCCTTAAATCCTTATACCGTTTAAAAGAAGCACCGTCATGAGAAGCCCTAAAACCGCATAGGTTTCCACCATCGCTGGTAGAATTACAGCTTTACCGGCCTCCTCTGGTCTTTTAGCGATAAGCTGAATAGAAGCTGCGGAAGTTTTACCTTGCGCTATACCTGAAACCCAACCAACAATACCTACAGGTAATGCCGCAAAAGCTATCGCTAAACCTTGTCCCAATGTCAAACTTACAACTTGCCCGCCTAGTAATCCTATCTTATTCATGATGAGGAACCCTGCAAGAAGACCATATATTCCCTGCGTTCCAGGAAGCGCTTGAAGCAAAAGAACTAACCCAAACTTCTTGGGATCTTCAGTTAAAACCCCTGCACCAGCCTCTCCAGCAATACCCACCCCCACAGCAGATCCACATCCTGCCAAACCAGCAGCAAGAGCAGCTCCACATATAGCTATAGCAGTACTTAATTCCATGTCTCGCATACCCCCTTTTTCTCATTCTGCTATATTAGTAAACTTAGTTCTAATAGCAAACGGCTCGAAAGCCTTACCACCACCAGAGTAAAACTTACTAAAAAACTCTACATATTGCAAACGTGTTGAGTGAACAAAAGCTCCTAAAGCATTCACTAAAAGACTCAACGTATGCCCAATAATCAAGATAAGTAAAGCAACTATAATCCCTATTATGGGAACTTTAGATACCATATTAGCAAGCATATTAACTATCATAGCTATAACTGCACTGCCTAAACTTAAAGCAAGAATCCTACTATAAGAAAGAACATCACTTAAATAACTCATAACTCCATAGAGACTTAAAATACCCTTTATACCTCTTTTAACTACTCTTTTCTCCTCTCTTCCTTGAGTTATAACCAAGAAGACGGCTCCTAAAATAACCAAAACTTGAGATATTTTTAATAAAGAACTAGAAAACCACCCCACCTTAACCCCACCAAAGAAAAGAAGCGAAGACAGAAACCAAAGCCATCCTATTTGATCAAATAACGCATCTTTTATCTTGCCTTGCTTTATATTTATATATGCCTTGAGTATTAACCCTAAGAAAATATGTATTACACCCAGAGCTAAAGACATTCCCAGAAACTTCATAGGATCTTCAAGAGGATCTATAACTTTAAACCTATCCAAAACAGATCCCAATCCCTTCAGCCACAATAGTTGATTAAAAAGACCATTAAACCATGCTCCTTGAAGGGCACCAAATATAATGGTTGAAATACTTCCTAAAAATAGAAGGTTTCCAAATTTTTTCGCATTTAAAGGAATCCTTTCACCGTACTTTAACAAAAACCAACCTATTAACAAGGCCATTATGAGCCCATATCCAGCATCAGAAAGACAGAGGCCAAAGAAAACAAAGAAAAAAGGTGCAACATACGGAGTCGGATCTATATCTCTACCGTATTGGGGAAGCCCATAAAGGGTAGTTAATACCTCAAAAGGCTTAACTACTGAGCAATTTTCTATCACTACAGGAACCTCTTCCTCCGGAGAAGGCTCTTCAAGAGCGTAAGCTACGACTCCCTGGTATTCCTTAAAAAGCTTTTCCACTTTTTCCTTGTCCTTTTTCCTTATCCATCCTTCAAACATAAAAACCTTAGAAGTAGTTAAAAAACTTGCATTTACCTTATGCTTAAGAAAAGCTATAGAAAGGTAATCATATATGACCTTAAGATCATTAATAAAGGCAGAATAACTCTTAAGCCTATTAATTATAGATTCTTTCTCTTTATCTAACTCTATGAGTTCCCTATCTATTCCCTTAACAACATCCTTCGGCAATCCCTTTCTTTTAGGCAAAGTAATTGCACTAAATGTATAATTTCTAAGTATCAATTGAAGCTTCTCATTTTCTTCTTTTAGATAAACCAGAGCAAAAGATTTCTCCTGAGGAGAAGAAGGAAGATAAAAAATATTCCATAAAGAGAGATTATTCTTCAAACTTTCAATAAACTTATCAAACTCTTCTAATTTTAAGGAACCAATAACTCCTGCCGTTTTTAACGTTCCTTCGTCAAAAAACTCCAAAGGGATCTCCAACTCTTTCCACTGCTCTAAAAGCTTTCTATCAGAAATGAGTTGTGTTTGTTTGTTCTTCAACTCAACAAGTTTTCTTTCGAGATTCCTTATCTCCTCAACAATCTCTTTATAGTTAACCTTTTTAACCCTTTCTTCAAACTCGTCGACTGAAAGAGAAATCTTTTCCACAAGTATTGAATCTACTAAACCCTTTCGATTCTCATTAACATTCCCAAGAAACTCTATAGCTAACCTAAGGTCGTTCAAAAAACTCTCCATTTCAGATAAAGTTTTACCATCACTATCTCTACTTACGCCAAAACTTTGAATCTTATCTCCTAACACAGCTGGAAGATCCACAAACTCGATAACTCCTAATCTCATAAGAGCATCTACTATTTTGTCTCTAATAGATTTATGCGATATGACTTTGAGTTTCAACATTTCATTAACCGCCATACTTAATCAACACCTCTTTTAATAAAAACTCCGCCACCTTTTCAACTTTATCCCTATAATTATTCTTGAATTTCTCTGCCTCTTTCTCACCCTTTTGAATAATTTCCATAAGAAGTCTTTCTCCTTCTTCTTTCCCTTCTTCAACAGCCTTTCTCCTTATCCTTACAGCTTCTCTCCTCCCTTCCGCAAGCATTTCAGAAACTTTCATGCTCGCTTCCTCCATAAGCTCTCTCGCCTTCCTTTTCGCTTCCTTAACTATTTCATCTGCTTCCATCTCTATCCTTTTTATTTCTTCTATAATGTTTTCTTCCACTTATATCACCTCCAAAGCTTTTACTTTGATATTCTAATTGCCAAGCCACACTGTGTCAAGTCATACAAAAGATAACAAACTATATTTCCATAGCCTCTACCACTAATCTCAAAAACTCTTTCAGCTCTCCCGTTTTCGGTCTAAGATGCAGATATAATCTATTCGTAGATGGAACCAAAGCCAAATGTTTTATAATTTTTAAATCACCCCTATATTTTCTGATCAACCTTAAAACCTTATCCAAAACCATCTCATTTTCACAAAAAGTACTAAAGTTAACCCCAGACAAAGAAATCCGTTTCTCCCGAAGCTCTCTCGCTCTTCTAATTTTCGGTCTAAACCAAAAGGCTCCTTCTCTTATAACGTGCACCTCACTTTCTACTTTCTTCCCACGAGGTGTTAGTAAAAAGAAAACCCTATCCCCTCTAAATAAAAGCAATGATATCGGCAAATAAAGAAGACTATGCCTTGGAGACAGAATGAGAGAAACCTCTAAAACAGAAAAAAGTTTATTCTCAATCTTATACCCAGCTTTAAAACCAACATAACCACCTATCCATGTATAATCCTTATCTTTTATCCTCAAAACAGACTCTATTTCTTCCAAATAGCTTTTCATCAATATAAGATTTAACTTTCTACCCTTAAAAAACTGCAAAGTAAGAACAGCAGAAAAAATGATTAAGATCAAAATTAAATCAGACAAGCAAGGCAAACCTCCTTAAGTTTTTCCAATCCTCTCGGACTTTCATCAGTATAAGGTATAACTTTAATCTCGTATTTTGCAAAACTTGTGATAATTTTATCCATAACCTCTTTCTGCTTTAAAATTTTATCAGGCATGTATTTGTTCACTACTATTTTTTCTATATGCATACCAAATCTTTCCAGAAAGTGAACTATCCTCTCCGTTTCAATCAGTGGAACTTCCTCAGCATTCAAAATAGGTATGTACGTAACCTCTTCACTTCTGAGTTTCTTCTCCAAAACAAGACATTCTTCTTTTATCTTTATTAACTCCCTCATCACATCATCGTCTTCCTCTCTAGAGGGAAGCGATTGTGGACTCTTACCTTTAACTCGCTCTATAATTCCCCGCCTATCTAGTATAAGCCTCCTTATTTTTATTAACTCATCTACCCATATAGATGACACAGAAGGCAAGCTTAAAACTCTTAAGGTGTGTCCCGTAGGAGCCGTGTCAAACAGTACAAAGTCAAACTCATTAGAAAAAACATACTTTTTGATTGATTCAAGAGTAGCTTGTTCCTCCATACCCGGAGAAAACCTAAGAACATTAAAATAACTATCCATATTGAGAACAGATAAATATCTATAAGTCATCTTCAAGCTAGAAGCTATCTTATTTAAATAGGAGGAAATTTCTCTATCTATATCTACCTCTCTTGCAAAAAGGTTTTCACCTACTTGAGAGACCTTGTCTGATAGTTTAATTCCCAATATATCCCCCAGGTTATGTGCAGGATCAAGAGATACTATAAGAGTTTTATATCCTTGCGTAGAAAGATAAACGGCATATGACGCAGCAACACTTGTCTTACCAACCCCGCCTTTACCTACGAAAAATTTTACCCTCATGCTTCAAAATACCCCGCTATTCTTCCAAAAGCATCATCAAGATTAAGAGTCATCGACGTCATTATTCTTAACTCATGCTCTAAAAAAGGAAGAAGCCTTAAAGATAAAGTGGTTGGGGGACTAGGCATACCCACAAGTCCCCCAACCACCAAAAGAGCAAAGAGATTCTCATACTCTGCGCACTCAAGCTCTATCAAGCTAATCGCATTTTCCTTAAGCCCCTGCGAAAATCCTTTTAAAAAATCTATTATATGCTTAATAACCATTATTAAGTAGTTGGCTCAAAGAGTTGCGACCCTCTTTTCAAAGCCTTGGAAAAGTCATAAAGCAACCAGAAGTTAAGTATAAGCATTACTACTATCATTCCACCGATAGTATACTTAGCAATCCCAGCCTGTGCAGGAACAACAGCCACTAAATACCAGAATAATGCTACTGTAACAGTAAGCCATAAGAACATTGCAGGAATTATTGCAGCCCATTTATAACCTGCTGAAGCTTTCTGAACATTTGTTACCCAAACAGCAACCGTTAATAAAGCTATAGAAGCAAGAAGCTGATTAGCACCTGCAAAAGCAGGCCAAAGCAAGCTTAAAGCTCCTCCCCATGCAAGACCAACTCCAAATATAGCTGCTATAAGAGAGCCAACCCATCTATTAGCTATGAAAGCATATAAACCAGGTGAAGATTCACGGAGAGGTTCGAATATTTCAGCCCAAGCAAAACGTGCCAATCTGTTAGTGGTATCAAGGGTCGTTAGTACAAAACAGGAAACCCAAAGACCAGCAAAAGTTCTTCCTATTTTAAATGGGATACCCAAGATGCTTTCAAGTCCCTTAGCATAACCAAAGTAGAATGGACCCAATGGCCCACCCACAGCACCAGCAGATTTTAGATAATTTTGCCCAAGATAAGTTCCACCGGCTTTTAACATATTTAAATTAATGTTCATCTGGGTTAACTTATCAGCAGCTCCCTCCAAAGCAGATAAACCAAAAACAGCAACGGAAATAATAACTATTGTTGAAAGGAAGCCCTCTGTAAACATAGAACCATAACCAACCAAAAGCCCACTAAGTTCACTATCGAGCTGCTTAGAAGAAGTTCCTGAAGCAACAAGAGAATGAAAACCTGACAAAGCTCCACATGCAATGACTAATGGAACCGTGGGCCAGAAGGGGGATGGCTTTCCACCAACAATATTAGGACTGAAGGTAGTATAAGCAGGGAAGTTAAATCCTTTCGCAAGAAAGAGAAAAGATATGCCACCTAATATCAAACCAACCCAGAGTATATAAGCATTAAGATAATCACGCGGTTGGAGCAATATCCATACTGGCAAGGCTGCAGCAAAAACGATGTAAATAAAAGTAAGAACATACCACGTTTGAGTCGAAAGCTTTATAGGAAAAACATAACCTAACCATATAGATAAAGCAACTAAAATAAGACCTATTACAGTTCCACCTTTCATTCCCCAACTTGTTCTATACATTATGTACCCAGAAATCACAGCCGCTATTATGAACCCTATTGAAGCGGTTGGAACAGATGGATCAGCTACAAAGGTTTGAGCCAAAGTGACAGTAAAAGCAGCTACCACAAGAATAAGTGCAAAATAAACAAACAACTCAAAGATGTAAGATGTTCTCTTACTCATAATCTTACCTGCGACATACTGAATAGATTTTCCTTCATACCTTACAGAAGCCATCAAAGACAGATAATCATGAATGCTCCCGATAAAGATATTACCAAGCCAAACCCACATTAAAGATGGAAGCCAACCCCATGCCATCGCCATAGCAGGACCTAATATAGGCCCAGCACCAGCTATAGAGGCAAAATGATGTCCATAAAGAACAAAGGGATGAGCAGGATAATAATCCACACCATCCTTCAAAGCTACTGCTGGAGTTGGCCTGTTGGGATCAGCTTTAACTACATTTTTCTCAAGCCTTTTACCATAAGTAAAGTAAGCTACAAGATAAATTGCCGCTGCTATTAATACTATTAAACTCGACACAAAAACCACCTCCTTTTAAAGTGTTAGAAACAATCCCGGTTACATATTATATCACAAACCTATTAAGTTTCGCACATGCTTGCTTAATAACCTCATAGCAAAGTCTCTTTACTTTTTAAGTAATTTTCAATAACTACTCTAAGCTTTGCAGGACTAAAGGGCTTAAAAAGAATGTCTTTAACCCCTAAAGCTTTCAATTCACCGACTATAGTTTTCTCGCTAAGAGCAGTTAATCCTATCACTAAAACATTTCTGTAAACGCCAAGTTCATTAAACTTTTTCATAAAAGATATACCATCCATATCAGGCATCATAACATCCAAAAGAATGATGTCTGGCTTATATTTTTTTAATAGAGCAAATGCCTCTTCTCCATTCGAAGCTTCAAGAATATCCAAATTTCTTCCAGCTAATGACTGTTTTACTAAATCCCTAACTAAAGGTGAGTCATCAATTATAAGGATACTTCTCCCAGCCATACCTACTTCTCCTTAAAAAGAGAAAGATGAAGGATACTCTCCTCTACAATCAAAACCTTTCCTAAAAGTTCGCTACTTTCTCCAAATCTTATTTCCTTACTAACACTACTCGGTGTAAAATAATCTTTGAACCCTGATATTAGGGTAGACTTGATAAAGCTTTTAATCCTCTTAACCGAAAGGTTAACACGACCTTTACCTACAAAACCTTCTATTAAATAACTTCTTAAAAGCTTTTTCAAAAATCTAGATAAGATTCGCCTACTACCAAAAAGATCCACAGCTATAAGTGCTGGTGTTTCAATAACAAATCCGGAGATTTCCTCTCCAAGATCTTTCATTTCTTCTATATAACTTTCTATTTCATTTTTCAAATTATTATAAGCATCATGAAAGGAGAAAGTTTTAGAGGAAACCTTTAAAGTCGTTAACGTTTTATTTATTGAATTCCAGAGAGAGCGCTGATCAGACTTATAACCTTTACCTTCAGACAACGATCTAGTCACCCCTTCACATAAAACCTTTCTTAAAGAAGGAGTAAGTAATGTTGTTCCAGGACTAAAAACTTTTCCTCCACCCCATCTCCTTTGCTCTATACAAGAAACAGGTATTTCGAAAGCCTCCGCTCCCTCAAGCCACAATGATGTATTAACTACCCTATCTTGCTGAGCTCCTAATAACTCTTCTCCATCAAGAATGAAAAAGGGAGTGTTAGATAAGCTTCTAAACATAACACTATCTATGTTAGGAGCATCAAGCTCAGATATAGAAAAACCACCATCTTCTAACGTGAGAAACTCTCTTGAAAATCCCTCTTCTGGAGCTTGAAGGGGATAGATAACCACATTTCTTAAAAACATCGGCTCTCTTACTTCCAAATTATTCCAAAAATCCCTCAATTTCTCATATTTCACCAAGGTATGCTCTCCTCACTCTGTCATCGTTAATGAGCTCTTCTCCACGCCCCTCTATAACTATCCTACCCGTTTCTAAGACATACCCATAATGAGCTATTTTCAATGCAGCCCTAGCGTTCTGTTCTATCAGGAGTATTGTTTTCCCTTCCTCATTTATTCTCCTTATCACTCTAAAAACTTCCCTAACAAGAAGAGGAGCTAACCCTAAAGAAGGTTCATCCATCATAAGAAGCTGGGGTTTACTCATTAAAGCTCTTCCCAAGGCTAACATTTGTTGCTCGCCGCCTGAAAGCGTCCCTGCCTTCTGGTTCTTTCTTTCCTCAAGACGAGGAAACAGACTGAAAACCCAACTCAAGTCTTCCCTAATACCATCCTCGTCGGTCCTATAATAAGCCCCCATAAGAAGGTTTTCTAGAACTGTAAGGTTAGGAAATATCCTCCTCCCCTCAGGAACCATAGCAACCCCCTTTTGAATTATTTCATGAGTAGGTTTTCCAAGAATTGCCTCTCCATTTAGGCTAATGGAACCCTTAGCATCCACAAGACCACATATCGCTCTTAAGGTTGTAGTTTTCCCAGCCCCATTAGCACCTATAAGGGTAACAATTTTCCCTTGAGGAACTTCTAAACTTATACCCTTAAGAGCATGGATACCACCATAATAAACATGAAGATTCTCAATCTTAAGCATCTATTTTTCATCCTCCCCAAGATAAGCTTCTATAACCTTAGGATCTTTCTGAATAACCTCTGGGGGCCCTTCAGCTATGCTAATACCGTGGTCCATAACTCTTATTCTTTCACATATTCCCATGACAACCTTCATATCATGTTCTATAAGAAATATGGTAACACCAAATTCGTCACGAACCATTTTAATAAAATCCATTAGATCTTGAGTTTCGCTAGGATTCATACCAGCCGCAGGTTCATCAAGAAGAAGAAGTTTAGGATGAGTAGCAAGAGCTCTAGCTATTTCAAGCCTTCTTTGCTGACCATAAGGTAATCCTCCTGCAATGAAATCCTCATATTTTATAAGTCCAAGTTTAGATAAAAGCTCTCGAGCTTCTCTCCTCAATCTTTCTTCCTCTTTGACATGACGAGGCAGTCTAAAAACTGATTCAAATAGGCTTGACCTCATCTGACAGTGATAAGAAACCATAACATTATCAAGAACAGTTAGCTCCTTGAATAGCCTTATGTTTTGAAAAGTCCTAGCCACACCCTTTGATACTATGAGATTAGTAGGTTTTCCTGTTATATCTTCACCATCAAAATATATTTTACCGACTACAGGAGTATAAATGCCTGTAATTAAGTTAAAAACGGTAGTCTTACCAGCCCCATTAGGTCCTATGAGCCCCACAAGTTCTCCCTCCATAATCTCTATGCTAAAATCATTTACAGCTCTCAACCCACCAAAATCCATCGTTACTCCATCAAGCTTAAGAAGAACCTTCAACTTCTTCCACCTCCTTAAGAGGATATAAGCGGTTAAGTATAAAGTCCCACGAAATCTCCTTTCTCCCCAACAATCCCCTCTGCCAATAAAGCATGACTATTATCAGCAAAACCGAAAACACTACCATTCTCATGCCAGGTATACCAGGAATATGTATAGGACCTATATTTATAGGGCTCTCTACAGCTCTTAATAGCTCTGACAAAACCACAAATATAATTGAGGCTATAGCAGCCCCTGTAAAGCTTCCTAATCCTCCAAGTACCACAATTATAAGAAGATTAAAGGTAAAAAAGAAAGAAAAAAGCTTTGGATCTATAGTTCCTAGAAGAGATGCTAAAAGCCCACCACCAACACCTAAAAAGAATCCTGAAATTGTTAAAGCAAGAAGCTTATGTCTTTTAACATCTATACCTACTCCTTCGGCAGCTATCTCATCTTCCCTTATAGATTCAAAAGCCCTTCCATAAGTTGAGCTTCTTAAAAGCCTCATAAAGAAATACGTTAATAGAGCACATCCCCATGTCCAATAAAGATTGACATACCTTGGAATATCCTTTAATCCTAAAGCTCCATTAGTTATAGGAACCAAGTTATTGGCTAAAACTACCACCATTTCTCCAAAACCTAAAGTAACTATAGCAAGATAATCTCCCTTTAACTTGAAAGATGGGATACCAAGTAAATAAGCAGCTGCAGCGCTAAGAATTCCCGCAGCAATAAGGGATGGAAAAAGAGGCCAACAAATCGAATTAAGAGGCCATATTAAGGGTTCTATTATATAGGAGATCGCCTTTTTATCTATAGGCATTGTAAGAAGAGCAACTGTATAAGCACCTAAGGCTATAAAGGCATTTGGACCAAGCATAAATTGTCCCAATATTCCATTTACAAGATTATAAGCCATAGCTAAGACCATATAAACAGCCGAAACGTTTAAGATTCTCACAGTATATGGGTCAAGAACGTCTTCAGCAAAAGAAAGAAAAACCAAAAAAATCCCGATCAGTATAACGTTTAAAAACAAACGAATTTTTTCCCTCTTTCTAATAAGAGCTTCCCTGTCAATTGCTATCATTTCAACATCACACCTTTTCTCTCAGCGTTTCTCCTAAAAGTCCTGTCGGTTTAAAAAGAAGTACCGCTACTAATATGCTAAAGGCAATTGCATCTCTATAACCTGCAATACTTGGCATAAAAGCAACTATCAAAATCTCGATCATCCCAAGAAGGAAACCCCCCAACATGGCTCCAAAGATATTTCCTATACCACCAAAAACTGCTGCTATAAAAGCCTTCAAGCCTGGCATTATACCCATGTATGGATTAATTTGAGGAAATTTTATAGCCCACATTATACCTCCTGCAGCAGCAAGGGCAGATCCTACAGCAAAAGTGAAAGATATAACTTTATCCACATCCACGCCCATGAGGCTCGTGGTTTCTATGTCAGTTGCTACCGCTCTCATCGCCATACCTATCTTAGTCCTATAGACTAAGTATATTAACCCCAAGAGGAGCAACCCAGTCATGAGCGGAATTAAAAGCGTAAAAGATATCATATACACTCCACCAACATTTATCCCTATATCAAGAATCGCCGGTCTAGGAAAAGCCCTGGGCCGACCACCAAATATAACAAGTCCAAGACTTTCTAATAGAAAAGAAACCCCTATAGCTGTTATCAAAGCGGAAATTCTTGGAGCTCTCCTTAAAGGCTTATAAGCCCCAAGGTATATGGATACTCCTAAAAGACTCGTTAAAGATACAGCTAAGATCCAAGATATCTGCCATGGTAAGTGAAACATAAGTACACCAAAATAGGCTAAGTAGCAGCCTATCATCATAATATCCCCATGCGCAAAGTTTATAAGTCTTATTATCCCATAAACCATAGTATAACCTATTGCTACAAGAGCATACAAACTTCCTAAGGATAAACCATTAGCTAGTTGTTGAAATAAATCGATAATCCCCAACCTTTAAACCAACCCCCTTTCACCTAAAGAAATAAAAGAGGACCGGTGGCTCTCTTTTAGAGAGACCACCGGTTCAAAAACAAGTTTTAATAGCTCTTTCTAATTAACCTAAGGTTTAACTATGCCAACATAGGCAAATTTGCCATCCTTAACTGTTTGAATTACAACAGGTCTTATAGCGTTATGATTCTCATCAAAACCAAACTCTCCCATAAGGCCAGTAAAGTTTTTAATGCCCTCTAAGGCGTCTCTTATCTTCTTGGGATCGGCTTCCCCAGCTTTATTAATGGCATGAGCTAATACAAAATAGGCCTCAGCAGCTAAAGCTGCAAAAGAGTCCGTATCTCTGCCAAACCTTTTACGATAACTCTCTACAAACTTTTTACCTATATCAGTTGCTACAGCACTTTGATCGTAAAAGTTAGTAAAGTATATTCCTTCAACAGCTTTACCCCCTATCTGTATCAATTCCGGAGCATAAGAACCATCAGCAGAGAAGACAATAGACTTAACTCCTAACTCACGAGCCTGTTTAGTAAAGAGAGCTATCTCAGAATAATACCCAGGGATATATATCATGTCCGGCTCCTTGGCCTTAACAGCTGTAACCTGAGCTGTAAAATCTTGATCTCCCGTTCTATACTGAGCTTTTGCAACTATCTCTCCACCAAGTTTTTTAAAATTCTCCTCGAAGAAGTTAGCTAAACCGACACAGTAATCCTGCTGAACATCGATAACTAAAGCAACTTTGCGAACCTTCAAAGTCTCATATGCATACTTTGCAGCAATTTGCCCCTGGAAAGGATCTATAAAACATACTCGGAAAATATACTTTTTACCCTGCGTAACTAAAGGATTAGTAGCAGTTGGAGAAATCATAGGAACACCATATTGCTCAGCCACAGCCCCTCCAGACATTGTAACAGAACTAATAGCTTCACCAATGATGGCACAAACCTTTTCAAGCTTTATAAGCCTCTCAACCGCATTAGCTCCCTCAACCTTATCTCCTTTACTATCTACCAAGACAAGTTCAACTTCCTTACCCAATATTGTAGGAACCAGCTCCTTAGCCACCTGTATACCAGCCCACTCCATCTGCCCATAAGCTGCTACAGGACCAGTCATAGGTAGAACTACACCGATACGAATCTTATCGGTAGCCCAAGCTACAGAGAAAGAAGAAAAAATCACGCCCACAATAACTAATAACCACAGTCGCTTCAAAAAAAATCCCTCCCTTCGTTAAGTGTTTTAAAAAATTCTACCTAGTTGACTTTTCAAAGTCAAGGGTTCTAAAAGCTCTTTCGAAAAAAATCCTATTTTAGAATAGCAAGCTTTTTAATTAAGAACACAAAAAAACATTTATTATTAAAACATAAAAATACTCGTTACAGTCACAAGTATCGGTTTGTGACACATAACTTTAAAAACACATTGCATTACCCCATTTGTAAACATCTAGCCCTTATTCTTCGATGAACTAGAAGTTCCTAAAAGATATCTTAGAGCCCACCTTCAAGAGACCCATGAGTTTAAATTTTCATGGTATAATTGCAATTGAGGTCTTCGAAACCCTAAAAGGGAGGGATTTAAATGAGAAGGATATCAATGTATGCCACAATACTTGTAGCAGTTATCGTAATAATGTTAACACCATTTTCTATGGCTAAAGAAAAGAGCCCTGCAGTTTCAGAACATGAGAAAGCACTCTCCCGTTGGGAAAAAACTATTATGGATCCTTCCTCAAGAGTTATAGTAAAAGTAACTTATTACTCTATGGAGCTTATAAGAGCAATAGTTGCTTATGAGGCAGAAAAAAACTTGTGGACTAAGGATGAAGAAGAAAATTTCAAATACAGACTGCTTGAAAACCTTAAGTTTGCCGATTGCTTACCATTCAAAATAGAAATAACAAACAATGGTCCAGCCATGCATATGGGACCATTTGATAAAAAAATAAAACTAGTTATAGATAACAAGACTTATTCACCCATAGATTATGACAAGGTGTTTAACTTTAAACTCATCGGCTCAAGAGATGGTATGGTCTTCTTTCCCAGGAGAGACGAAAAAACAGGAAAAGAAATAATAACTCCTAACACGAAGATGTTAACATTGGTAATCTCAAAGGAAATAAGCCCATTGACAGATGAAAAAGGATTTGACTTCATTTTCAGGTGGGAAAATCCTTACGAGAAAATACCTATAGGAGAATACACTGTTGGAGAAGCTAAAATCGAGCTTGAAAGGCTCTATAGAAGAGTAGAATTACTCGAAGAAAAGAAGAAGGATCTCTTAAAACAAATACAAGAGATAGAAAAAGAAGTAGAGAGTATAAAAGCGAGAATAGCGGAGCTTGAGAAGATAATCTATAAAAAGTAGGATCACCAAAAGAAATACCCAGTAGTAACCTACCTTGACAAATAAGGTTTTAGAAGAACCTTTAGACATTTCTCCAAAAAGAGTTGATTGAGTAAAGGGAAGGGTTTCTTTAACCCTTCCTTTTTGAGATGCTAGGAAAGATGGTCCCGAGTTACTCGAAAATACAAGGTATAGTCCTGTTTCTAAAGCCCTTATAATAGCATTAGCTTTAAGAATATTAGCTAAAGGATCATCAACTATGCTAACAAAAAAGTTAGCCCCTTTATTAGCCAGCTTTCGCAAAAGAAAAGAATGCCCCACATCTAGGCCTCTAACAACAGCAAAGCTAAAGTTTTCCGTTTCAATTAAATTACTTTCCAAACTCTGTGCCGTATAAGAGCTTAAAAGATTTTCTTTTCTAGGCAATATAAAGAGAGCCTTTAATGATCTTTTTTCTTCTCCATCTGAGGAAAAAACCGATATATTATCATCACCAAAACCAACAATAACGTAGCAACGGTATTCTTCAGCAAAGTTAGAAATATAATCATTAAGAGAAACACCAGATGACCTAGGATTAATGTAAGAAAGAGGCCAAACTATTATATCTAGACTTCTCTGATGAAAAAGAAGCCCTGAAAGCCTAAAGCTCCTAGATAAAGCAGCTGTAAAAGAATAAGCCTGCTCCCTACCAATATAAGGCTGAACAAGACCAACCTTTATATTCATACCGCTTTCATATTCTGGTTGAGGGAGAAAACTAAGAGAAATAAGAACAGAAAACACGAAACTTAAAGAAACAATCCTTTTTAAAACTATTAAACGATGTAATATCCCACCAACCACCAATATAATAAAAGAGAGCCCCCAAACTCCTAAAATGGAAGCAATAAAAGACAAAGGATGAGAATATAAAACGATACCCAAGGAAAGCCATGGAGTAGAAAGATGCTTTAAAAAGTGAAAAGGTATTCCTAAAAAGCCCCTATCCTGTAAAAACTCAAAAAAAACCCACGCACATGGGAGAAAAACATAAAAAGAAGGGGAACATTTACTTCTTAAAATTCTATCAAGAATCAAAGCAAAAATAGCGATCTGAGAAATAGAAGCTATTAAGAAAACAATAAACGTATCAAAGGGTAGATTTAAAAAACCAAAGGTAAAAAAAATTAAACCCCATCCTAAAAGGGCAGATAGTAGGGATCCCTTTTTAAAGTAGACATGGTATATAAAAACAGGGAAAAACCAAATAAGATAATGAAATTCAAGCGGAGGAAAAGATAATATAGTGAAGATACCACCTATAAAGCCTAAAAGAAAACTATACATTTAAAGTAGCTTCTTTAGCCTTCTCAAGAAGAAAATCCAGCCTTTCTAAAGATGGAGCTTGACAGTAAAGCCTTAAAAGCGGCTCAGTACCTGATGGCCTTATTAACAGCCAACTTTCATCAGAAAAGTGTAACTTTAACCCGTCTATATCTTCAACTCTCACAGGATATTCGTTAACCAAACTATATAAAATAGCACCCAATTCTTTTAACTGCCCAAAAGACACCTTCTTATCAAGCTTAAGATCTAACCTTTTATAATAGTAAGGTCCAAAATCAATATAAAGTTCCTTAATAAGCTCTTTTATAGCCTTTTTCTTTTTAGACATCATTTCTAAAATTAACAATGCAGACATAGATCCATCTCTTTCCGGAAGATGCTCTACAAAACCAAATCCACCACTTTCCTCCCCACCTAAAAGCACACCGCCTTGAAGAATATGCTCACATATATGTTTAAATCCTACTGGTGTTATACTATATTCTATACCATATTTTTCAGCCAACTTCTCCGGTTCTCTTCCTAAAGAACAAGTCCATACTACTTTCCCTCTCTTACCTCTATTTTCTATAAGGTGCTTCATGAGGAGTGCAAAAACCTGATGAGGGTTAACAAAATTCCCTTCCTCATCTACCAACCCTATCCTATCTGCATCTCCATCCAGAACTATACCAACATCACCTCTCAACTGAAGAATAGCCCTAGAAAGACCATCAGTATTGGGAGGTATAGGTTCGGGATGCAATCCTCCAAAATAAGGGTTTGTCTCAGCATGGATTTCCTCCACCTCAATGTTTATAGAATCTAACACTCGCGATAGAACCCCCTCACCAGAACCATACATGACATCTACCACTACCTTAAAAGGAAGCCCACTTAAGCTAAAAAGAGAGACTCCTCTTTTTAACCCCTCTATATACTCGTTCTTAAGGTCAACTAAAAACACAGGAGCAGGTTTAGACACTTGTGTCAACCTTGCGTCAAGCATTTTCTCAATAAGAGAAGTTACTTCCGGTAATGCTGGACCACCATACTCTGGCTTCAGTTTTATGCCATTATACTTAGGAGGATTATGACTTGCTGTAATCATCACTCCTAATGAGGCATTCTTTAACAAAACTCCATAAGATACGGCAGGAGTTGGAACAGGTTCCTTTGACAAAAAAACTGGAATACCATACTTAGCAACTTCCTCGGAAAAAGCCATAGCAAATTCATCTGACAAAAATCTCCTATCGTATCCCACTACAATACCCTTATCAGCTCCTCTTAAAGGAACTCCCCATGAATACATTTTAAGTTTCGGTCTTTCTTCAGATAGAAGATAAGCAACTATTCCTCGAGCAACCCTTTTGACATTCTCAAAAGTAAAGTCTAAAGCTATTATACCCCTCCATCCATCAGTCCCGAACTTTATCTCTGTACTCATCTATAAGGCCACCCCTTTTAGAATCAATCTTTCTTCAATATAACAACTCTTTTCTTTCCATTGTAATCATTCCTAATAGATAAATAGGAAAACCCATTAAATAATAATATATCAAGATATTCTTCCTTACCTAACTCAAAAGCCAATATGCCATCTCTTTTTAACAGATCCTTAGCAAGCTCAAACATCCTCCTATAAAAAAGCGTTCCATCTTCTCCACCATTTAAAGCTTCTATAGGTTCATAAAGTAAGACCTCTGGTTCAAGGTTCCATATTTCTGAATACGGTATGTACGGTGGGTTAGAAACTATAGCGTCGAATTTAAACCAACCTCTAAGAGATTCTCCCCAATCACTGTTTAAAAATAAAACTCTATCCTCTACACCTAAAGATTTAGCATTTTCCTTTGCCAGATTAATAGCTATATCTGATATATCAACTCCAACACCTTTAAGCCTTTTATTAATAGCAAGCATTGACAGCAAAATATTTCCGCATCCTATTCCAAGATCCAATATTAACCCCTCATCTACCCACCTTAAAACTTCTTCCACCAGTATTTCTGTTTCAGGTCGGGGTATAAAAACGCCCTTTCTTATTTTAAATCTAAAATCTAGAAAAACAACTTCCCCAAGTATATACTGTATTGGTTCTCTACAACAACGGCGAGCAACCCATATACTATAGTCCTTTTCGTTAGGAAGATCTTCATCGAGATGTAATATTATATCAGCTAAGTTTTTTCTTAAAAAGAGAGTAAGTAAACATTCGCTTTCCTTTCTTGGAGAGTTTATTCCTGCTCTTCTTAAAGCATCTTCAGTCCAGTTCAAAGCTTCTCTTATCTTCATGCTACTACCAGCTTTGACAGTTTTTCCGTTCTATCCGCTACTATAAGAGCATCTATTATTTCATCAAGATCTCCGTCAAGAACCTCTTCCAAATTATAAACTGTTAAACCTATCCTGTGATCTGTTACCCTATTTTGCGGAAAATTATAAGTCCTTATCTTTTCACTTCTTTCACCACTACCAACTTGACTTTTCCTCAAAAACGCTATTTCCGTTTCCTTTTTCTCTCTTTCCATCTCATAAAGTTTTGCCCTTAGAATACTTAACGCTCTTTGTTTGTTTTTATACTGGGATCTTTCATCCTGACAGGATACCACAATTCCAGTTGGAATGTGTGTTATTCTAACTGCTGTATCAGTTTTATTAACATACTGCCCACCCCTACCACTTGCTCTAAAAGTCTCTATTTTGATATCTTCTTCTTTTATCTCCACTTCTACATCTTCCACCTCTGGAAGTACAGCCACAGTAGATGTCGAAGTATGAATCCTTCCGCTTGATTCCGTGACAGGAACTCTTTGAACCCTATGAACACCGCTCTCAAACTTCAACCTGCTATAGGCTCCTTTTCCAACTATTCTAAAAACTATTTCCTTATATCCACCTATACCTGTTTCATTCCTATCCAGAACTTCAACCTCCCATCCCTTTCTCTCAGCATAACGAGCATACATCCTAAAAAGATCAGCAGCAAATAAAGCTGCCTCTTCTCCTCCAGCTCCTGCTCTTATCTCCATTATTATATTCCTATCATCCATGGGATCCTTTGGAAGCAAGGCCGATTTTAACTCTTCCTCTAACTTTACAAGCTCTTCTTCTATCAATTTTATTTCCTCTCTGGCAACTTCCCTTAACTCTTCATCCTCCTCTGCCAAAAGCTTAGTTTCCTCCAACTCCTTGCTTAATTTCTTATACTCCCTAAACCTAGCAACAATACCCTCAAGCTCCGCGTGAGCCTTAGCTACCCTCTGAAACTCCTTAGGATCATGAACTATTTGGGGATCCGCCAACCTCTTAGATAAATTTTCATATTCCTCCTCAAGCTTCTTTAATTTCTCCCACATTGCCCAATGCCTCCTTTAAAGCCGCTATACCAACCTCCACTTGCTCTCTTGATGGCTCACGTGTAGTCAAATATTGAAGCCATAATCCAGGCCCAGCTAAAAATCTTACAATTCTTGATGAGAAGCTCAATTTAAGAACTTCATAAGAGACTCCTGCAACCAAGGGTATAAGAGACAATCTTACGATAAGTCTCCTTACTATTCCTTCCTGCTCAAAAAGAGCAAAGGAAAAAATGCTTATAACTAAAACAAGAAGTATAAAAGAAGTCCCACATCTATAATGAAAACGACTGAATCTTTGAACTACATCAGGGGTAAGATCAGACCGCAAAGTTTCATAAGCATTTATAGTTTTATGCTCAGCCCCATGATAAGAAAAAACACTTCTTATTTCCTTAGAGAAACTTATAACTATAAGATACCCCACAAAAATGATAACTCTTAGGATGCCCTCAAGTAAATTAAGGGAAAGCCTGTCCAGGCCCATTCTCAACTCAACTATACGAGATAAAAAGGTTGGTAAAACTATAAAAAGTCCTATAGCTAAACCTAAAGCTAAAATTATGCTACCAGCCATTTCCCATGAAGATACCTTCTCGTCATTATCTAAAACCTCATCTGCAGAATAACAAAGAGTTTTTATCCCCCAAACTAAAGCATCATACAAAGAAACTACTCCACGCACTATAGGAAATCCAAATATAGAACTTACCTCACTATAAGGTTTCACCTGCCAGCTCTTAACCTTAATCAAACCATCCCGCTTTCTAACAGCAATAGCAACCTTATCTTTGCTTCTTATTACTACTCCTTCTATAACAGCTTGCCCTCCAAGAAAGAAATCCTTAAATGCTTGGAGGATTACCACAAGGTTTTTCCTCAAGACACCTTCCCTCCGTGATACAAGGTGGCCCCGCTTTCTCAAATATGATGGGGGCCACCTTTCTAACCTCAAGAAAAGCAAGATAAGCAAGTTTTCTTATTTCCCACTGAGACTTAGAACACAATCTTAGCCTGAAAAAGTGATGAAGCTCTCTTGCATTCATAGTAAAAATAATTTCACTAGAAACCCCTTGAGGTATGAGAAACCTAGCATCTTCTTTAGGAATACCAAGTTCCACAAGCTTAGCATAAACAACTTTAGCAAACCTGATAACTTCTTCAAATAACTTTAAAGCTTCCTCATTAGCGCTTACTGATGGTGGAATTATTATCTCCATATCACCTGCATTTACCCATCTTAAACTTTGTTGAGAATAACTCGCTATTCTATGCCTTACAAGTTGATGTGTAGTTACACGAGAAACTCCCTCAACACCAAAAGTGAAAGAAGCATGCTCTAAAACGGAATGATGCCCAGATTTTATAACTTTCTTTATTAAAGCTTTTACCTTCTCTTCCTTTGCTTCCTTTTCAAGCTCTTCTATGCTAACTTTAGAATAACAAACTCTTGCCGCAAGATAAACAGTAAAATCAGGATTGGGCGTAAAATTAAGAAGCTTAACCCTCATTCCTAGATTCATACTTCTTAAGGAACTGCTCTACTTTACCAGTAGCCGCCACTACCTTTTGTTTACCGGTATAAAAGGGATGACAATTTGAACACACTTCAACCTTTATAAATTTTTTAGTAGAATGAGTTTTCCAAGTATTACCACACGCGCAAACTACTGTGCACTCTCCATATGAAGGATGAATTCCCTTTTTCATAAAACAACACCTCCTAATATTATTTACCCAATGGGCAATATACCTGAAGATCCTCCAAGATAGCAGATAAAGCCACCACCGTTGGACCATAACATATTACAGGTTTACCAAGATTTAGAATCCTAGATAGGCTTCTATCAAATAGATTTTTCCCTGAAAGAACAAAAACACTCACATCTTCTAATACACCATTTTCTTCAAGAGAGTCTAAAAACTTTACATCAAAACCCTTGCTTAAAGAAGTTAAAAATTTGCTATTAATTCTCCCTGTATAGATCTTTCCTTTACCCCACGTACTTTTTATCATCGAAATAAGCCTTTCTGCACATACTATTTGATCTTCGTATTCACAGTGAATTGTCACATCAACTTTTCCTTGGTATCTATAAAGAGCATTTAGGGCAGCCATAAATATAACTTTATCTTTTAAAGAAGTCGATTCCTTCCAAACAACATCTTTTAACCTGACATTAAAACTTCTAACTCTAATAGAACTAAAGGCCCGTCCTTTATATCCTTTAAAGCTAGCTTCCACAACATAACCTTCATTTAAAGAACCTTCACAACATTCTAAAGGAAAACTGTTAATAAAAACAGGTTCTTTTTCAAGCTCTTCATAATCCTTAATAGCTTTTAAAAAAGATTCCCTTAATATTCTATAGATTCCATCAGGGCTATTTAAAAACCTCCTTCCAATAACTATAGCTGCAAAGTCATCAACCGCTCTATCTGGCACCCTCAATCCCTTAGGAAGAAGTTTAATCAAACCTTTGGGAGGAAACTCAGAAAAATAAAGATTTCGTGCCTCCATTGTGGTATCTGTCTCGCTCACTGTTATTATTTCAACATCCTTTAAAAAGCGAAGCTTATCTATTGCACCCCTTCTTCTACCAACAACAATAAAAGCAGGATTCTCAGCAAGTTTAATCTCAAGCAAAACTCTCTCTAAATCATCTATATCAATAATCCCCTTTTTTATAACCTTCTTC
This sequence comes from Synergistota bacterium, assembly GCA_025060595.1. NCBI lineage: Bacteria > Thermotogati > Synergistota > Synergistota bacterium. The sequence goes on from JANXBX010000011.1 coordinate 56,954, forward strand.
CCTTCAAAAAGCGCATAACCCCATTTCCTACTACCAGAGTCTAAAGCCAAAAACTTCAATTTATTATATACTCCTTTCAACGAGGAATCAAGCTATCCCTCTCAGGCAAAGTTCCAGAAACAAAGGAGAAAGAAGTAGGAAAGACATAAAACCTAACCCAGAGAACATCATCATTTTCTTTTCTAAGATCATCGTGAAATCCAAGTTCCATACTTGTGCATCCACAGGGACAAAGATAATAAACCACTCTGTAATCAATTTCTCGCCATTTACCATCATCAAGATAATACCATGGTTTAACGGAAAAGAACATTCTACTTCCTATGCTTTTAGATATCTCTACTATCAAATCTCTTAAGTTGTCTTTAAGATCATCATAATAAAAATAACTCGTTAGAGATAGGTTTTCTGAAAAGTACTTTACTCCTACAAAATATTTTCTCATTGGATCATAGCTATCAAAATAAAAGGGTGTTTTTCCAAAAACCTTTCTCTCCATATATCCCGTTAACACAGAAAGTTCTTTCAACCTCCATTTTAAAACCCATTGATAGTAAGAAATTTCTCTCTCAAGTTTGTTTTGATAATAATCTTTAAGATAAACAATTTCAAAATCAAATAAAAGGTTTTCCCTTATCTCTTTTTCCAAGTTTAAAGAGCTACCCAAGGTAAGCTTATTCTGACTAATACCTTTTTCTTCATAATCCCCCCATCTAGCAAAAAGAAGCAAAGATCCCAAACAATATTTAGCATAGATCTCAGGAATAGCGGAATATGTCACCCTAATATCCTCATCATCCCTAAGAACCCAATACTTTTTGTCCTTGATGTAAGCTAAAGATAGCTCAAAGTTTTCTTCCTTTTCAACAAATCTTAGTTCTGTTCTCCATTTTGGTTTCCCGTTCCCCCACTCTTCGGATCTCTCTATATCAAGCGAAACTCGAGCCTCCTCTGACAGCCTCATATCCCCCGTAGCTCTACCTACAAAACCGTGTCTCTCAGAATAAATCAAGGTTATGTTAAAAGGAAAACTATCAGAAGAGCCCTCAAAGGCTATACCTCCGTACCATCCAAGAGCCGAGGTAAATCCCACAACAGGAACGAAAAGAAAAAATTTTTCTTCTCTAACGTTAAAGGAATAATCGAAGGGCAAAGGTAAAACTTCAGCTCCCCCAAAATGTAAAACAGGTTTAACCAGTCTAACAGTTCCATCAGGATACAAAATCACCTTGCTTCCAGAAACATAATAGGATGGTTTATAAAGTTTACACGTGGTAAAACTACACTTACTTATAGAAACCTCAACCCCCATCTTTTCTAAACTTTTTGGAGCACTTTTAAAAAAGAAGATCTTCCTGGGAGGAACCTTATCGGTAATATAGAAATCGACTTTCTCCCCTTTAAAATTTATTCCCTTTTCTTCTATCTTGGCTCTTACCAAAAAACCCCTTTTCTCGAAGACATTATAGTAAAGCTCCTTCCCATAAAGAACATAACTATCATGAGCCACCTTAATCTCCTTCCCTAAAGCGCTTTCAGCAAAAATTTCACCCTTCTCAATCAAATAAACAGCTTTATCAGCCCATATCTTAAAATCCCTATGCTTTATGAAAACGCTTCCTTCCCCTACTACTTTAGCTTCCTCAGGGATATAAAGCAAATTAACAGCACCTATTTCCGCTAAAACCTCTTCCGCGTAAGAAGGAGAAACTTCATTCAATATAAAAACTACAACAAGTAACATAAGTATTAACTTCTTAATCTCCATTAGAGCTTATCTCCACCCCTTCTAAAAACATTACAAGTCCTTTATTAAGATATATAACCATTTCATTAGAGCTTCCACTCCAACCTTTAACTCTAAATTTAATTTTGCCATCTGCTCTAACTTCGTTAGTTCTTATGTTCCATAAGAGGTTATTAGACACCCATTCAAGCTTGCCAAACCTCCCCAAAACACCATTGCTAAACACTACTTTAGCCTCATTAAAATCACAATTTCCTTCCCCTCCATGCACATATATAATAGTCTCATCGTTTTCCTTTTTCAATTGTAGAAGAATATTTTCCCCTTTAATAACACTATTAATCTTGGTCATCTTCTTTGCAGATATCGTTAAAACCCTATTCTCGTCAATAATTTCAGAAAAACTCACTTCTTCCATAAAAAGCCTTTCTTTATCCTCAGCATACTTGGAAAGTCTTTTATTACCCACATCTCTTAAAAGCATGAAAAAATAACTTATGATAGCTATTAAAATTATCAGGATTAAAAATAAATTTCTACTTTTTAAAATTTAATCCTCCACCCTTCCCTATCCAAAAGAAGATTAAAAGTGTAGGTTTCTAATATCCTTATAAAACCAAGCTTTAAGGTAGAAACTAAACTAATGCTAGCTTCCCTTTCTTTCTTTTTAGATTGTAAAACTTTATAATCCCCACTTCTGAGCCAATTAGGCATTTTTTCTTCAACCAAATCCTTAAACTGAGAAAGAGAAAACTTGTTACGACTCTCAGAAGAAAGCAAGGAGTACATTTTCTCATAATCTTTAAGTTTCCAAGCCTCTAAATACATTTTAAGAATCTCTAACGGATCCGTTTCTTCAACCTTCTCAACCTTAATTTCCTCCAACTGGGCTCCTCCTAAATCCGTCTTAACCTCTGAAGAAGTATCAAGCTTAGGTTTTTCCTCAGATTTTTTACCCTCTCCCTGCTTAGGAGGCGATGGAGGAGTCTTAACCTTAGGAGGTTCAGAGGGAGCAGGTTTAATATTAGATTTCACCTGCCCTTCAGGTTTAACCACCTTAACTTCTACTTTTTGAGTTTCAACCTTACTCTTAGGATCACTCTCTTTAGACGCTAAAACCTGTTCCCAAGAAAGCTCTTTCTTGCCCTCAACTGCCTTATGTAATTGGGATTCCAAATTCCAGGCGAGAAGTACTTCCCCATCGGGTAATCCCGATATCCTAAGAATTATTTTATTAACATCTTTAGGAATTAGAGGGAAGAAAATCAGGCCCTGGACTTTACCAGTTATCGGAAAATCAAGGTGAGCCTCATAACTTGAAACTCTATATTTTCTACCATTTGAATCCTCTAAAAATACCCTCTCAGAAAGTGGGGAAATGGTTACCGGTTCTTTTCCGAGATTCTCAATAGTAAGTAAAAAGGCAGTATTTTTACCGACTTTAAGAGCGCTTTCAATGCCTTTTCTAAATTCTTCCTTTTCTATTTCATTCCAACCGTTCAACTTAGCATTTAACTCCACCCAAGGCTCTAATATAGAAGGATCATAATAAAGAACATAAATCACACAATTTAATCCCCATCTAAAGGAAACCCATCTATTCATTAAATCTACGAAACTTTTCTTCAAACTGATAATATCACTTACCAATCCACTTTCAGCATAAACATTAGAATTATATGCCACAAATATAAACAAAAACAATGTCAATATAAAAAAGCTATTTAATCTTTTTAGATTCTGGTTTCTCCTTAGTCTTTGATTTTTCCTTATTGTCTGGTTCTTCATCAACCTCAGGTTCTACCTCCTCAACCCTTTTATTTTCTTCCTTCTGAACTTTATCCGTTAATAAACCTTTGATTCTTATATCCTCACTTACCTCAAGGTAAAACTTAGTCCCAGCCGCAATCTTCGCCTCTTCTCCATGAACAAAAGCTCCCGCAACTAAACCAATAGGACCAAAAACCCCCAAACCAACAAAACTTGTAATAGCAGCCCAAGCCCTGCCTTCGACCTCCTTCTTTGTTTCCTCAGCAGCGCGTTCCCCAACATAGACTGGAATCTCTTTCCCAACGAGGCTTTCTACATATTTAAACTTTACATCTATCTTACCAGCTTTGCCAAAAGCTCCAGCCCTCTCAACTTTAATTATCTCACCCACACCTGTAGCTCCTTTAGGCACAACAAGAATACCGTTATATATTAAATCCTCCAAAACTTTTACCTTAACTACATCCCCCGCTTTATTTTGTCTTGAATCCATAGGAGTCAATAGAGAAACTTTAATCAATTGACCTTTAGGAAGATTTACCTCTTCCATCTTTATTTCACCTGTAGAAATACAAATTTTTATTAAATTTTCAACCCTCCAAGCCATAGGTTTGTCTCCTCGTTTTTGCCCTAAAACCATTTCCTCAAGCTTATCTATTCTACTAGCAAGAGGACCGGATATAACTTCTCGCAACACAAACCATTCTAGAGAGGCTATTTTAAAAGCTAAAGGATATTCCCCTTCCACTCCTTCAAACACAAACTCTATAAGTCTTTTCTGTCTTTCTACCACTGTACCCGGTAAAGTCCTACCGAAAAGCATGTTTTCTACTCTATTCAATCTTTCTAAAACCGCTCCGCCTTGAGACTCGCCATAAATAAGAGCCTCCACTTTAACAAGATCTCCTGTAAAGATCTCTTGAGCAAGTCCTGCAGAGGAAAACAAAAAAAATCCCAAAAAAACAAAAACTTCCAAAAGTTTTATCCTTTTCATAATATCCCCTCCCTCTGCTTTATACAAGCCTTTAGAAAATCCCTAAACAAGGGACTAGGTTTATATGGTCGTGATTTAAACTCAGGATGAAATTGAACCCCTACAAACCACGGATGATCCTCAAGCTCTATTATTTCCACAAGCTCGCCGTTAGGAGATACTCCTGCTATCTTAAGTCCTTTGGAAGATAATATTTCCCTATAATGGTTGTTAAATTCGTATCTATGCCTATGT
>JANXBX010000012.1 GCA_025060595.1 Synergistota bacterium
GCCTGGTGAGGGGGGTGAAGTCGTAACAAGGTAGCCGTAGCGGAAGCTGCGGCTGGATCACCTCCTTTCTAAGGAGAATTTAGGTGTGTAAGCGAGGGCCTTCCATGATGCCTTATGTATAAAATTCAAGGTCTGCACCTTGGCAACTGAATAGGGAGTGAAAAAGGGGTTTAAGGTACTAAGGGCACACGATGGATGCCTTGGCACCAGGAGGCGATGAAGGGCGTGGCAAGCTGCGATAAGCCTCGGGGAGCCGCAAGCAGGCGTTGATCCGGGGATTCCCGAATGGGGCAACCCACCGAGTAGGAGACTCGGTATCCCACCGTTAAGGTGGGAGGCGAACGAGGGGAAGTGAAACATCTCAGTACCCTCAGGAAAAGAAATCAAAAGAGATTCCCCAAGTAGTGGTGAGCGAACGGGGAAGAGCCTAAACCTCACCTACGTGATAGGTCCTGGCCGTTGTAGGTGGGGGGTCGTGGGAAACACCTGGGCTCGTCCAGGGATAGAGCCGGGGAGTTACAAAAGGTTACCTTAGCCGAACCGTGTTGGAAAAGCGGACCATAGAGGGTGATAGTCCCGTAGGCGAAAAGGTAAACCTCTCCCTGAGGTGTTTTCCCGAGTAGGGTGGGACACGCGGAATCCTGCCTGAATCTGGGGGGACCACCCTCCAAGGCTAAATACTACCTGGTGACCGATAGCGCAGTAGTACCGTGAGGGAAAGGTGAAAAGAACCCCTGGCGGGGAGTGAAATAGAACCTGAAATCGTGTGCCTACAAGCAAGTGGGAGGGTTGAAATGAATCTGGCCCGTTGGGCAGGTTCATGGATGCCTGACTGCGTGCCTTTTGCAAAATGAGCCGGTGAGTCACGGTATGTGGCAAGGTTAAGAACCGGGAGGTTCGGAGCCGTAGGGAAACCGAGTCCGAATAGGGCGACTTAGTCGCATGCCGTGGACCCGAAGCGTGACGATCTACCCATGCCCAGGGTGAAGGGTAGGTAAAACTGCCTGGAGGCCCGAACGGTTTAGTGCTGAAAAACTATCCGATGAGGTGTGGGTAGGAGTGAAAAGCTAATCGAGTCACGTGATAGCTGGTTCTCCCCGAAATGCATTGAGGTGCAGCCTCACGGCGTGAGTACCGGAGGTAGAGCACTGGATGGATGAGGGGCCCGGAGGGGTTACCGAGTCCAACCAAACTCCGAATGCCGGTACTTGGACCGTGGGAGTGAGGACACGGGGGATAAGCTCCGTGACCGAGAGGGGAACAGCCCAGACCGTTGGCTAAGGCCCCTAAGTGTGTGCTAAGTGTGTAAAGGATGTGGGGCTACTGAGACAGCCAGGAGGTTGGCTTAGAAGCAGCCATCCTTTAAAGAGTGCGTAAAAGCTCACTGGTCGAGTGGCTCTGCGCCGAAAATGTAGGGGGCTTAAGCACACTGCCGAAGCCACGGGATCATGTGCTCTGCCGTGGGCACGTGATCGGTAGGGGAGCGTTCCCAGCGGGCTGAAGTTACACCGTAAGGTGTGGTGGACTGCTGGGAAGTGAGAATGCCGGCATGAGTAACGAGAAGCAGGTGAGAATCCTGCTCGCCGTAAGCTTAAGGTTTCCTGGGGAAGGTTCGTCCACCCAGGGTTAGGCGGGACCTAAGGTGAGGCCGAAAGGCGTAGCCGATGGGCAGCCGGTTGATATTCCGGCCCCACTTCCAAACCGTTATCACCGATGGGGTGACGCAGAAGGTTAGGCTGAGCGGGTGGATGGTAGAGCCCGTCCAAGGGTGTAGGGGGAGGGAATAGGTAAATCCGTTCCCTCGTTAACCCTGAGGCCTGATGGGGAGCCCTCTTCGGAGGGCGAAGCAGCTGATACCACGCTGCCAAGAAAACCCTCTAGGGAGGTTTGGGAGTGCCCGTACCGCAAACCGACACAGGTAAGCGGGTGTAAAGGCACCAAGGCGAGCGAGAGAACCCTCGCTAAGGAACTCGGCAAGTTGGCCCCGTAACTTCGGGAGAAGGGGCGCCCACATGTAGGTGTAGGTCCTCGCGACTGAGGCCGAAGTGGGTCGCAGAGAACAGGCCCAGGCGACTGTTTATTAAAAACACAGGTCTCTGCAAAGGGGTAACCCGATGTATAGGGACTGACGCCTGCCCAGTGCCGGAAGGTTAAGGGGAGGGGTTAGCTGGGTTGTTAAACCCAGTGAAGCTCCAAACCGAAGCCCCGGTAAACGGCGGCCGTAACTATAACGGTCCTAAGGTAGCGAAATTCCTTGTCGGGTAAGTTCCGACCTGCATGAATGGCGTAACGATCTGGGCACTGTCTCAGCGGGGGGCTCGGTGAAATTTTAGTCCCGGTCAAGATGCCGGGTACCCGCAGCTGGACGGAAAGACCCTGTGGAGCTTTACTGCAGCCTGACATTGGGTTTTGGCGTGACATGTAGAGGATAGGTGGGAGGCTGTGAAGCCTGGGCGCCAGCCTGGGTGGAGCCATCCTTGGAATACCACCCTTGTTATGCTGAAGCTCTAACCTGCCCAAGTTTATCCTTGGGGGGGACAGTGTCTGGTGGGCAGTTTAACTGGGGCGGTTGCCTCCTAAAGGGTAACGGAGGCGCCCAAAGGTCACCTCAGCACGGATGGCAATCGTGTGTAGAGCGCAAGGGTATAAGGTGGCCTGACTGTGAGGGGGACGCCCCGAGCAGAGAGGAAACTCGGGCCTAGTGATCCGGCGGTTGAGCGTGGGATTGCCGTCGCTCAACGGATAAAAGTTACCCCGGGGATAACAGGCTAATCTCCCCCGAGAGTTCACATCGACGGGGAGGTTTGGTACCTCGATGTCGGCTCGGCGCATCCTGGGGCTGGAGAAGGTCCCAAGGGTTGGTCTGTTCGCCCATTAAAGCGCTACGTGAGCTGGGTTTAGAACGTCGTGAGACAGTTCGGTCCCTATCCGCTGCGGGCGCAGGATGCTTGAGGGGAGCTGCTCTTAGTACGAGAGGACCAGAGTGGACGGACCTCTGGTGTACCAGTTGTGCTGCCAGGCGCATCGCTGGGTAGCCATGTCCGGAAGGGATAAGCGCTGAAAGCATCTAAGCGCGAAGCCCACCCCAAGATGAGGCATCCTATCGCAAGGTGGGAAACCATCTTGCGGGTAAGGTATCCGGGAGACTACCGGGTAGATAGGCCGGGGGTGTAAGCCCAGTAATGGGTTGAGCTGACCGGTACTAATATACCGAGGCCTTAAACCTCTTTTTCTCTCTCCCTATTCAGTCGCTAAGGTGTAGACCTTGAAAAAAAGGTCCTTTGGTGGTTATAGCGGAGGGGAAACACCCGGTTCCATTCCGAACCCGGAAGTTAAGCCCTCCAGCGCCGATGGTACTGCTCGGGCGACCGGGCGGGAGAGTAGGTCGCTGCCAAGGGGCCTTTTATTTTTATAGATTGATTAAGGGGAAGGACCCTCTTTAGGAGTCCTTCCCCTTAAGTTTTTTACTCAGGAACTATAGCAAATACCCTTGCTGGAAAACCAGAACCGCCCTTAGGTTTCGGAGCTGTAACTACAACTAAAGCTCCATACTCAGGAACCTTGTCCAGATTAGTTAGAAGCTCTATTTGGTAGCAATTTTTCCCCAAAACGTAGGCTTCAAGCGAGTAATCTCCCTTCGATGTCGCTATTCCTGGATCTGTGTCAGTTGTTTCATGTCCTATGGCTATTGCTTTTCTTTCCTCAAAGAGGTATTTTAACACATCCATGCTCCAACCCGGATAGTGAGCCACACCTTTCTCATCCTTGTTTTGCATAGCCGCTTTGTCTGGCCACCTTTTAGACCAGTCAGTCCTTAAAGCTACAAATGCCCCTTCCGGTATAGGTCCGTATTTCGCTTCCCAGGCTTTGATGTCTTCCATGGTGACCTGGTAGTCAGGGTTTTTAGCCACCTTTTCATGAACATTTATGACGACAAGGGGAAGAAGCATCTCTTTAACATCTATTTGATCGATGCTTCGCAAACCCTTGTGAAAGTGACATGGCGGATCCATGTGTGTTCCCCACTGTCCAACGTGGGAGAAATATTCAGCGAAAAAGCCATAACCCATCTTTGCTTCTACTCCCTCTCCCTTAGCATACCAGTAAAGTATCTCTCTTTTAGCTTCTGGGAAGCCAGGCCAATGAGGTATCTTCTCATCGAAAGCATGTGTTAGATCGACAAACTTTGCCTTTTTAAGAACGTTGAAGTAAAGCTCATAAAAGCTTTTAGGCTTCTCCTGAGCGAAGGCTGTTGTCCCGATGATCGTGATTCCAATGATTATCGCTAAAATCTTTTTCATTTGAACATCACCCCCCTTATCTATAAAATTCTACTAGAAGGGGTGAGCTTAGCAAGACCTTTAAGAGCTCTTGTGGTAAAATTTATTATCGCGAGTTTTAAGTGAGGGGTGATGTTCTCAAGTGAGATTTGAGAGCTTTCATGTAATTACCTATGGGTGTCAAATGAACATGGCCGATAGCGAAAGGATAAGAGGAGTATTGCTTCAGCATGGGCTTAAAGAAAAGGATAGTGAGGAGGATGTAGATTTCCTCGTTTTAAATACCTGTGTGGTCAGAGATAAATCTGAAAAGAAGGTTTATGGAAAGCTTGGAAAGATAAAAGTGCTCTGGGAGAGAAATAAGAGGCCCCTGGTTGCTGTATGTGGTTGTATGGCTCAAAAAGAGGGGAAAAAGCTTTTGGATAGGTTTCCTTTTGTTGTTCTTGTTATGGGGCCATCCTCCTTAGCTCGTCTTCCTGAGGCTTTACTTAAGATAGAGAAGGGAGAAAGGCTTCTTTTTCTTGATGATGAGAAGCTCATGGATATAGAGAAGCTTCCTGCCTCAAGATGTTCTCCTTTTAAAGCCTGGATACCTATAACCTATGGTTGTAACAGGTTCTGTACCTACTGTATAGTTCCATTTACGAGAGGGCCGGAGCGAAGCAGGCATCCTGAATCTGTTTTAAAGGAAATAGAGGAGTTAGCTTCCAAGGGTTATAAGGAGATAACCTTGTTAGGTCAAAGCGTTGACTCTTATGGTAAGGATTTACCCTTTAAGTATACTCTTGCAGATCTATTGAGGGATATAGAAAAAGTAGACGGCATCAAGTGGGTTCGCTTTACCACATCTCATCCCCTTGACTTTTCCGATGAGCTTATAAAGGCGATAGAAGATTGTTCCAAGGTTTGTGAGCACTTTCACATACCGGTTCAGTCGGGATCGACAAAGATACTTGCGAGAATGGGAAGGGGATACACGCGTGAGGATTACCTTAGGCTTATAGAAAGGCTAAAGAGCAAGTTTCCCCAGCCTGAAGCAAGCTATACGACCGATATAATAGTTGGTTTTCCTGGTGAGACCGAAGAGGACTTTATGGATAGCATGAGGCTTGTTGAGGAAGTAAGGTTTGATATGGTATATACTGCTATATATTCTCCTCGTCCGGGGACCTTAGCTGCTACTTTTCCAGATCAGGTCCCCGAGGATATAAAGAGCAAGAGAATAAATAAGTTGAATGAGCTTGTTGCTTCTGTCGCTAAGGAAATTCATAAGGAGCTTGAAGGTAGAACGTATGAGGTTTTGGTAGATGGCTTTGCGCCAAAGGATGATATGCTTCAGGGAAGGACTCGCGCAAATAGAATAGTTGTATTTAAGGGGGAGGAGTCTCTTATAGGTAGCTTCGTTAAAGTTAAGATAGTTAAAGGAGAAACATGGGCTCTTTTAGGAGAGCTAGTTTCCCCTTAGTATCTTTATCTCGTCTCCTGGTTTGACCTCTCCGCTTTCGATTACTTTAGCGAATATTCCCTTTCTTGGCATTATGCAGTCTCCTACTTCCTTGTATATGTTACACTTTGAGTGACATCTTTTACCTATATGGGATACTTGAATCGTTGCTTCCCCTACCTTTATTAGCGTTCCTATCTCTATTTCAGATAGGTTTAGTCCATCGAAGGTTATATTTTCTGCGAAATCCCCAGGATTCCTTCTAAAAGCTTTAACATCTTCTAGGGAAAGTAGACTTACTTCCCTTTCCGTTCCTGAGTGAGCATCTCCCTCGACTCCCAGATCTTTAACGAGCTTTATCTTTTCAACAGGAGTCTTTGAGGTTCCTTTCTTGAGCGATATGTTCGTTGATATCACCTTTCCTATCATAGATGATCCCCCTTCTTTTATAATAGTCTTGGATTGCTGCCTTTATTCCTTCCTCAGCCAATAGAGAGCAATGTATCTTATGTGGAGGTAATCCTCCTAGCGCCTCTGCTACATCCTTGTTTGTGACCTTAAGGGCTTCCTCTAAGGTTTTTCCCTTTACCATCTCTGTTACCATAGATGAGGTGGCTATCGCTGCTGCACAGCCAAAGGTTTCAAACTTTATATCCTCTATCCTTCCATCCTTTACTTTTATATAGATTTTCATTACATCCCCGCACTTTGGGTTTCCTACTTCGCCAATCCCATCTGCGTCCTCTATCCTTCCAACGTTTTTAGGGTTCATAAAAAGCTCTATAACCTTTTCAGTATACAGTTTGACTCACCTCTCTTTCTCTTAAACCTTTTTCCCATAGGGCGATATCCTTCTTAACTCCTCTACTATTTTCTCTAGATTATCTAAGGTGTAGCCTATGTCTTCTTCCGTAGTATCCTTGCCTAGGGTTAACCTCAGGGATCCATGAGCCACCTCATGAGGTATTCCCATAGCTAGGAGGACATGGCTTGGTTCAAGCTTGGCGCTTGAGCAGGCTGAACCTGTTGAGGCCCCTATTCCCACTGCATCTAGCCTTAGGATGAGGGATTCTCCCTCTATGTATTTAAAGCAGAAGCTTGCATGGAATGGCAGGCGTTTATGTCTGTGGCCTGTTAGCAAAGTATCTGGAATCCTATTTAATACCCCATCTATTAGCTTGTCTCTAAGATTTTTAACTCTCTCCTCATCTCCATTTTCAAGCCTTTTAAGGGCGAGCTTAGATGCTGCCCCAAGGCCGACAATACCTGCTACATTTTCTGTTCCTGACCTTAAACCTCTTTCCTGACCTCCCCCGTGAATTAGCGGTGTAGGTCTTAATCCTTTTCTAATGTAAAGCGCTCCAACCCCTTTAGGACCATACATCTTGTGGGCTGATATAGTTAGCATATCTATATTAAGTTCCTTTACGTTAACCGGTATGTGGCCAACCGCTTGAACTCCATCTACATGAAAGATTATACCCTTTTCTTTACATATCTTACCTATCTCCTCTATAGGTTGTATAGTTCCTACCTCATTGTTTCCAAACATTATGGAGACGAGTATGGTGTCGCTTTTTATAGCGTTCTTTAAGTCCTCCACTTTAACGCTTCCATGTTCATCTACCGGAAGATAAGTTACTTCAAAGCCCATCTTCTCTAGCCATTCGCACACCTCTAACACAGCGTGATGCTCCACCTGAGAGGTTATTATATGTTTTCCTTTATCCTTTAAGGCGAAGGCGGTACCCTTTATCGCTAGGTTATTTGATTCGCTTCCCCCTCCAGTAAATACTATCTCTCCAGGTTCGGCAGATATAAGGTTAGCAACCGAGGCACGAGCCTCTTCGATAGCTTTTCTTGCTACCCTTCCCCAGGTATGTAAGCTGTTCGGATTTCCAAAGTTTTCCTTTAGAAAGGGAAGCATCTCTTCTAATACCTCTGATGCTATAGGTGTCGTTGCTGAATGATCTAAATATACCCTTTTCATTTTATATTACCCTCCCTTCACTTTAAGAGGTCACTTAGCTTTCTACTATCCAAAACTTTCCAGAAAGCCTCCTTTAGCTCTACCCATAAAGGTCTTGTTTCGCAACAATTTGTTCTAGGGCATAAGGATGGATTATCAACGCATGGGACAAAGGAGGTATCTCCCTCAAGGGCCTTAATTATATCTGATATTTTTATACTAGAAGGATCTTTTACTAAGGTGAAGCCTCCACCTTTTCCTCTGCTACTTAAAACGAGCCCGCTTGAAGAAAGCTTTAGCATTATGTTTTCAAGATATCTAAGGGGTATGCCTTGTTTTTCAGAGATCTCCCTAAGGGATACAAAGCTTTTATCCTTATTCTTAGCAAGCTCTATCATCGCTCTTAACCCATATCTTGATATGGTAGAAAGCTTTATACTCATTTTTCTCACCTCTTACGTTATAAATACTATAATAATTATGATAAAAAGTCAAGGGAAAAATGCAAGAGCTTTTTGCGATTTTTGTAAGGGGTGTTGAGTTAAGCTTTGAGGAATTTTACTCATAGGCTCAAGAAGGCATTGCCTTCTTGAGCCTATTTTATTTAAACCCTTCCTAGGGTTCTTACAAACCACATTATGGTGCTTGGGAATATCATGGTTATAATTATGGCTAAAACCATAAGTATTATAAAAGGGACCACGCTTTTATATATCTCCTCCATTGATATATGTTCGGCTACTCCTTTAAAGTAGTATAATCCTAGTCCCACTGGGGGTGTTAAGTAGGAAACTAGAAGAAGGGAGCAGAAAACGACCCCCCACCATATGGGATCGTACTTTAATGCTACTATAGCTGGAGTTAGTATAGGCGTCATGATCATCGTTATGGATACAGGGTCAATGAACATGCCTAAAAAGAGGATCACCGCTGATGCGAAGACGATAACGGTTATCTCTGCTCCCGGAAGGGATGTCAAGAAGTTTACCATTAACCTTTTCCCTCCTATTCCTGAGAAGACCGAGCTAAAGGAGGATCCTGCTGCCATTATCCAACAAGCCATAGATGTAACCTTTAAAGTTACGATTAGGGAGTCGGTTAATACCTTTGCTGAGAGCTTTTTCCTTATAGCTACGTAAAATAGGCTTAAGAATGCTCCAACGCCAGAGGCCTCGGTAGGTGTGGCCATGCCTGTGAAGATGGAACCTAAGACTCCTAAGATTATTATTACCGGACCTATGATGAATCTTAAAGATGCTATTTTTTCCCATAGGGGGATCTCCTCTTCTATTACAGGTACCTTATCCTTATTAAATAGGCTCCAAACTACTATATAGGCTATGAATACTAAGGCCATTACGAGGCCAACGCCTAATCCACCTGCGAAGAGTTTCCCCACTGATACTCCAGCGACTGAACCATAGACTATCATATTGAAGCTTGGTGGGACTATTTGAGGGAGGCAACCTGCTGCTAGGATTGAGCCTATAGATAGCTTCCTATCATAGCCGTGCTTTTCCATTACAGGTAGAATTATGAGCGCTAAGGCTGATACCGCTGCTGCTATAACGCCAGACATGGCTCCTATAATGTATCCGAAGATGACGGCTATGATGGCTAGCGATCCTCTTATCTTGCCGAAGATATCGTATAAGGTTGTGAAGAGCTCCTCTGATACACCGCTCTTTTCAAGAAGCGCAGACATAAATACGAAGAGGGGTAAGGCTACTAAAGCCCAGTTGTTCATCAGCGTCCAAATCCCTTGAAATACGACATATAGTCCGCCCCATCCCCAGAAGGCTATCCCAAAGATTATGGATGTTAAAAAGAGCGCAAAGGCAACTGGCAGATTTAAAAGTATTATAGCAAACAGTGCTATAAACATTAAAAGTGGTGTAAAAGTTCCACTCATTTTATGGAAACCTCCTTCATTAAGGATATAGCTTGAAGTAATATCAATATTATGCCTATAACTGGAATCCACTTAAACCACCATATGGGTGGAGCGAACACTACTCCTAAGCTTGAATCTACCTCTCTCTGAACGAATGACTGGTAAGCTAATGGTAGGCTGACATAGATTATTATAAGACAGCAAGCTATGATTAAGATGTAGTTAATGATGTCAAGGGCTTTTCTGGCTTTCTGAGATAGCTTTTTATATATTATATCTACTGACACATGCCCCCCCTCTAAAAGGGTATATCCTCCTCCTAAAACGAATAGGCTACCGTAAAGCCAGACTGATACAAATATAACCCTTGCATCTGCTCTCCCTACGAAGTATCTTACTAAAACGCCATAGACCACTACGATGGTTAGTATCAAGCTTAAGTACATTAAGACCTTGCTTAATTTTGTGTTAAGTTTATTAATTATCTTCAACTTTATCACGCTCCTTAATTTAAGGATATTAAAAAGCCACCCAGGAAGCTACTCGCTTCCATGGGTGGCAATATGCATGGCTTGCTATAAATTAAGTGCTCTATAAGGTTATTTAACCAGCTCGGAAAGAGCCTTACTCCACTTTTCGTATCCTAACTCCTTCCAAAGCTTTATAAGCCTTAGGCAGAACTCTTTAGCTTCTGGGGATTTTGCCGCATAGTTAGAAAGTAGCTTTGCGCTAACTTCTATTACCTTATCCTGGTCCTGAGCCGGAAGCTCGCTTATTTTTGCTCCTGCAGCAATCCATTTCTGTCTGTATTCTTTATTAAGTTTTGCTACAAATTGGCTTCCCCATGGGTAGGTCTCGTTACATGCAGCCTTTATAGCTTCCTGATAGTTTTTGGGAAGCTTCTCCCAAACTGCCGGATTGACTACCAGGAAAGCATGAACCGCCGCCTCGCTATGTAGGTTAACTCCCTTGGTGGGCTCTAAGACGTTCTTAGCTACCTCATGGAACCCAAGTCTGTAGTTGGCAGTAAAGTCGGTCCACTCAAGGCCATCTATCGTTCCAAGCTGAAGTGCCTGATAAAGCTCACCAGCAGGCATCATGACAGCCTGGGCACCTAAAGCGGTGTAAAACTCAGCGGCCATTCCAGAGGCTCTGAAAATCTTCCCCTTTAGATCCTCGAGCTTAGCAATGGGCTTTCTGCATATGAGTATCTCAGGCTCACCGTAAATCATAGGAGCTATATACTGAACTCCAAATTTTCCAAAGGCCTTGATTATAATGTCTTCTGTAGCCTTAACTTGCTTGGCCTGCTCCTCAAAGTTAAATACAGGGCCAGGTCTTCCTCCCGCTAATGCCATCACGGCATCCTGTGCTGCTTTATAGTTAGTGTAGAATATCGCTGTTTCAACAACTCCCTTGGATGTGGCCTCAAGTATCTCCGTTACAGGGAATCCAAGTTCTCCTGCCTGAAAGGCCTCAATCTTGACCTTCCCACCCGTTTTTTCCTTAACTAGCTTTATGAAATAGTCTATTACTTCGAAAGCTGGGTCTCCCTTTACATAGAAGGTGGCCATCTTAAAATTAAATTCTTGGGCAAAGGCTGGAAGAGTAAGACAAAACACTAAACTTACTACTATGAGCAACATGCTACCTCTCAGAAACCTCATCCATCCACCACTCCCTTTTTATGTAATTTTTATATAACTATTCTAATTCTCAGTTTATAAGAAGCTTTATGAGATGTCAAGTCTGAAATTTTCAAAAAAAATAAAAGGGAGGACTTCATTGAAGTCCTCCCTTTTCCCTGAGGAATTGTTACTTTTTACACTGTCTTACTTTCTCCAGAAAGAGTTTGGCGTTTTCCCTTGGATTTCCTTTGGTTAGGTGTGTTCCAACTCCTATAGCGAAGGCACCTGCGTTAAACCACTCTTCTACGTTTTCTAGGCTTACTCCGCCGGTTGGCATGGCTTTGAACTCTGGGAATGGCCCTTTCATGCTCTTTATAAATACCGGCTTAAGTACGTCTCCAGGGAATATCTTTACGACCTCACATCCCATATTTTTCGCTTTAACGTATTCCGTAGGAGTCATTATGCCGGGAAAGTATGGGACTCCTGCCTCCTTACACACCTCATTTATCTCCTCTGATAGATGAGGACTGACAATATATTTAGCTCCTGCTTCGATGGCTCTCTTACATTGCTCCGCTGTTAATACTGTTCCTGCTCCTATAAGAGCATCCTTAAGCTCTTTAGATAGCGCTGATATGGCCTTTTCAGCGTCAGGCACGGTAAAGGTAACTTCGATTACTCTGATTCCTCCCTCATAAAGCTCTCTTGCGATTTGTAAGCATTTTTCCACCGACTCGGCTCTTAAGATTGCCACTATACCCTCTTCCCTTATCCTCTCGAGAGTCATCATAATATCACCCCGTCTTTAAAGATTGCTATTTCTTGAATACCTCTTTCCTCACCTTTGGTTTTCTTTCCGCTTGCTACGTTTATAATTAACTCTAGTAGTTCTTTTAATGCTTCTTCTACACTCTTTCCCTCGGCTATTTCGCCAGCGTTATAATCTATCCAGCTAGTCTTTCTCTTGTAAAGCTCGCTATTAGTAGATATCTTTATGGTTGGGACTACAGCCTCAAAAGGGGTACCCCTTCCTGTAGTAAAGAGTATCATCGTGGCTCCGCTTCCAGCCAAGGCTGTTGTGGAGACCAAATCGTTTCCCGGTCCGAATACTATATTTACTCCGCTTCTTTTTGCTCTCTCACCATACCTTAGAACATCGGTTACCTTATTACTGCCGCTTTTCTTAACAGCTCCTAAGGATTTTTCCTCTAGCGTCGTTATGCCACCCTTTATGTTGCCTGGAGAGGGATTTTCAGAGACCGGTTGATTGTATCTCGTGTAGTAGTTTCTGAACCAGGTTATAACTTCAACGAATTTGTCGAAGGTTTCCTTATCCTCAATTCTCGAAATTATATCTTCCTCTGCTCCAAATATCTCTGGGATTTCACTCATTAAGACCGTTCCACCATAATAGGTTATATAGTCAGATACTTTACCTACAAGAGGATTTGCGGTTATACCTGAGAGAGAATCGCTTCCTCCACATTTCACACCTATGGTGAGTGAGCCTATGGGGCATTGAACCCTCTCCGTACGCGCTCTTTCAGCTACTTCAAAGAGGGCTTTCGATAAGGCTTCGCTTTCATCGTTGACAGCCTGAAGCATAAGAAAAGCTACGTTTGGATGGTTCTTTAGTTCATCCCTTAAATAGGCTAGCTGTAGGTTTTCACATCCAAGCCCGACGATGATTACTCCTCCTGCATTTGGGTTTTTGGCTAAACCTAAGAGGATGTTTTTTGTCATTTCCAGGTCTCCCCCAAGCTGAGAGCAACCGTAAGGGTGAGATAAGACCTTGATGTCGTCTATCCATTCGGGCTTCTTAATCGAGCATGCGAAGTCCTTTAAGACCCCATTTATACATCCCACTGTGGGTATTATCCATATTTCATTTCTTATTCCTACTTTTCCATCCTTTCTTTTAAACCCCCAAAAGCTCTTTTGAGGTAGATCTATCTTTATTTCCCTTAACTTTTTTTCCTGCCACTTTGGCTCCCACTCAGGTTTAAGAAGGGTTTTTACATTATGCGTGTGAACCCATTCTCCAGCCCTAATGTCTTGAGTTGCTTCTCCTATAGTACTATCGTATTTTATTATCTTTTCTCCCATCTTTACATCTCTTAAAGAGAATTTGTGTCCCCTTGGAATATCGTTTAATAGGATGAGCTCCCCTTCCGAAAGCTTTAATATTTCCCCCTTGCTTATATCTTCTAAAGCTACCGCAACGTTATCGCTATCTCCAAGCTTTATATATCTTCTCAAGGGATGAGAGCACCTCCCTTTTAAGGTCTTCGTTAAGATTGGGGAAGAAGCTTTCTATTATGCTTCTTAAGTCCCTTCCTTTGAGCTCTTCAAAATCGGAAAGCTTAAAGGGCCCATTGGGTAAATCCTTTACTCCATCTTTGCATGTGTAAAGCTCAGCCATATAAGCTATTGATTCTATCAACTTGCTTGGAAGCTTCCCGAACTTTCTATAGTAATCCTCAAGGGTTGGTCTTAAACGGGTATTTACCTTGCTTATAGAGTTTAAGGCTATGGTTCTTAAGCTATGCTTTAGCGCCGGATTCTTGAATCTCTCTAAAACGTCATCAGCATATTTGTGAGTTTCCTCATTGTCCGCTAAGGCTGGAACTATTTCTTCGTGAATCAGCTCCTTAATCCATTTACCGAACTTCGGATGTTCAACAAAGTCCCTAACGAATTCTATGCCGTTAAGTAGCCCTACGGGAACCATCGATGTATGAGAACCGTTTAGTATCCTTACCTTTCTTTCTCTATAAAACTTGAGATTGTCGGTTAAAATGACGTTAAGTCCTGCTTTATGGAAAGGTAGAATCTCAAATAGCGAGGGATCTCCTTGAATAACAAAGAGGTGGAAGATTTCTCCGCTTGTTAAGTTTAAATCTCTTTCCCCAATCTTTTTAAAAACCTCTTCAGCTACATCCTCCGGAAAGCCTGGTACTATTCTATCAACTAAAGTATTATAAAATTTACATTCATCAAGATACTTAAAGAAATTCCTGGGGTATTTCCAATCTTCCGCGTATTTTATAACGCACTCCTTTAGCTTTTCTCCATTATTATCTATAAGCTCAAGGGGAAGTATGTAGAGGGGGGGGAGTCCCAACCTGAATCTCTCGTAAAGTATATGAGTTAGCATAGATGGATAGTTTTCAGGTCTTTCCATCTTTTTATAAAATATGCCGGCCTCAGTCGTATTGGAGACCACTACTTTAAGCTCTGGTATCCTTCCTGCCTTAAGCAGTTTCTCATAGTTTTCGAAGGGATTAACACCATCCTTTATGACCTCTACCTTGTCTATAACTTCCTTGTATTCTCCATTAATGTATCCCCTTAAAAGTACATGGTATTTTCCGTTTGCTTGAAGTAAATCTTTTACTTTACCTTGGGGGATAGGTTGGACTAAAAATACCTCATTTTCTGCGCCCGTTATCTCATTTATCTTCTGAACCATCCAATCGAAGAAAGCTCTTAAGAAGTTTCCCTCGCCGAATTGAAGGATGGTTATCATATCTATGCCCTCCCTTTGCTTTTTGTGAAAAAGTTTTTCTTAAATGATCAAGCTAAAATATATGATAGCACTTTTGGTAGCTCTGTCAACCAGAGCTTTTGGTGAATTTTAATCTGTTGACAAATATGATATACTCAAAAAGGAGAAGTATAATTATTAGAAAGTGGAGGTATGGAAGGTGTTTAATGAGATTCAGAAGTTTAGGACGTCTGTAGAAGTGATCAATCAGATAATATCCTCTATATCTAGGGGAAGGTTGCCGCCAGGGTCTCCTCTTCCTTCTGAAAGGGATCTTGCTAGGATGTTTAACGTTAGCAGAGTGGTAGTGCGTGAGGCCATCTCCGGATTAGCTTTGCTTGGTATAGTCCAGAAGAAATGGGGGAAGGGGAATTACATCTCGGATGACATCAATCTTTCGCTTATTCATAACTCTATTAAGCATCTTGTTGTTTTGAAGGAGCAGGAGATAATGGATGTAATTGAAGCGAGGATGGCAGTTGAGTGCGAGCTTGCGGCATTAGCTGCTAAAAGACGTACCGAAGAGGATCTTTTTAAGCTTAAAAGCTCCTTAGATAGCTATCTTAAGGGCACGAGGGGAACGTTGAAAAAGCTAGAGCTCGATTTGGCTTTTCATGCGACTATAGCTGAGGTGGGAAGGAGCAAGGTTCTTGAAGGCTTGCAAAGGGTTTTGAGCGAAAAGTGTTTCAGTGTGATGCAATTTGGAGCATGGCTGAGTGATATAGTTAAAAGCGCTGAGGGAGATCATATTCAAATTTATGAGGCTATAAAAGATGGAGATCCATCTAAAGCTCAAGAAACTATGAGAGTCCACTTGTCAAAGCTTATGGAGAGGGTGGCCTTTTGTTTCAAGAATATTAATAGTAAGGAAAAAAATGGTTTGGAAGTAAAGTTTAAGTAAAGATCCTCTCTATAATTTCCAACTATTTTGAATGTTGACTTTAAGTGCTTTTACATGTATGATAGAGATGGTTAGACCACTATACCAGAGATAGCTTTTTGGGGAGGGGGCGAACCTCGATGAGGAGGGTTGTGGTTGCGGCACGAACCTTCGGCAGATATTCTCAAGAGCCTATTGAGTTTTTGAAGAGGCACGGCTTTGAGATTGTGAGATGTGAAGAAAAGGAATTACCCTCAGCATTAAAGGATGCTGATGCTCTTATAGTTGGGACCCCGAAGGTTACGAGAGAGATGCTTTCATCCTCCCGAGTTAGGATAATAGCCAAGCACGGGGTTGGTGTGGATAATATAGATCTAAAAGCTGCAACAGAGTTAGGTATTCCTGTGACCGTGACACAAGGGGCAAATTCCGAATCTGTTGCTGAGCTTACGATAGCTTTTATATTTGCCTTAGCTAGGGGATTGATTAAGTGCCATTTAAATCTGTTTCAGAAGAAAGAGTGGTCTGGGGTTGTTGGCGTTGAGGTAAGGGGTAAAACGTTAGGGCTTCTCGGTTTTGGTGCTATAGCTAAAGAGGTTAATAAGAGAGCTTTATGTCTTGGTATGAGAACGATAACGTATGATCCTTATATTTCTGAGGAAGAGGTTGCTAGGATGGGAGCTAAGATGGTTAGCTTTGAGGATCTCCTTAAAGAGTCTGATTTTCTCTCCCTTCATGTTCCCCTAACAGATGAAACAAGAGGGATTATAGGGGAGAGGGAGATTAGATCTATGAAGAGGAGCGCTTTCTTGATAAACACTGCAAGAGGTGGAATTGTTGATGAAAATGCTTTAGCTAAGGCTCTTAAGGAGGGTTGGATTAGTGGTGCAGCTCTTGATGTATTCGAGGAGGAACCACCAAGCCCTGAATCTCCCCTCTTTAGTTGCGAGAACTTGATTACTACTCCTCATGTGGGGGCACACTCGATAGAGGCAGTTTATAGGATGAACATGATGTCTGCTCAGTCGGTGGTTGACTTTTTTAATGGTAGGCCATTGCAGTATGTGGTGAATAAGGAGGTATTAAAATGAAAGTTAAGTACTATGATTTTGCTGAAGGATTTGTACCCGATGATAGGGTTAAGGCTGTCCTTGAGCCGAGCCATTTGCATGGTATGGAGCTTAAGGATTTTGAAAAAGAGTTGAATGTTCTTCTTGAGGAGCGCCTTATTCCCAAGCTTAATGGGGTTAAAAAGATCCTTCTTCTTGTTGATGATATAACTAGGCAGACGCCGGTTTCTTGGATATTGCCTTCTTTTTTAAACTTGGTAAACCGCATAGGTATAAAAGATGAGAATGTAACTATCCTTGTTGCTACCGGAACTCATCGTCACATGACTTTATCTGAGCAGGTTAAAAAGTATGGTGAGGAGGCTCTTAAAAGAGTAAGGGTGGTATTTCATAACTATAAAACTGATGTGGTTCACATAGGTACAACTCCAAATGGAACACCCGTTGTCGTTAATAGGCTTGTTTTGGAAAACGATCTAATTATAGGTATAGGTATGGTTGTTCCTCATAGAGTTTCTGGCTTTAGCGGAGGGGGGAAGATCGTTCAGCCTGGGATATCCGGCGAGGAAACCACAGGTCAGACTCACTGGCTAAGCGCTCAGTTTGAGGGTAAGGATATTCTTGGAAAGGTGTTTAATCCCGTTAGGGATGAGATAGAAGCTGTGGCTAAAGCTGCAAACCTTAGTTTCATAATAAATGTCATTCCTGACAAGAGCGGTAGGCCGATCAAGGTGTTTGTGGGGGACCCTATACCCACTTTTAAGGAAGCGGCTGAATTTGCTCGCGGAATTTACGGTGTGAAATCGCCAACATCGAAAATAGTTTTAACCGATTCTTACCCTGCTGATTTGGAGCTTTGGCAGGCGGCTAAAGGGATTTACTCTGGTGATCTTATTCTTGAAAAGGATGGGGTTATTATTCTTGTTACTCCGTGCCCTGAGGGAGTTGGCGTTGAATTTGGAGAGTTAATAGTTAAATACGGATATAGGGGATATGAGGATGTGAAAGGGCTCGTTTCGTCAGGTGAACTTACTAACCTCATCGTTGCAGCTCACCTTGTACATGTGGGACGAGTTATAAGGGATAAGGGTAAGGGAATTTTGGTCTCTCCTGGCATAGATTCTGAGACCGCTAAAAGGCTTGGCTTTATTCCCGCTTCAAACGTTGATGAAGCTCTAAAGATAGCGCAAAGCTTGGTTGGTCCTCAGGAGATTGTTGTTTGTAAGTTTGGTGGGGAGTTATTGCCCCTTGTAAATTAAATTCATAGGGAGGTGTGAGGTATTATGAGAGGATTAGTAAGTAAGCTTCTTGCGGTATCATTGGTCATTCTACTTGCGGGATCTGCCTTTGCTGCTCCAAAGTTTACCCTGAAGTTCAACCACGTTCTAGCGCCTACCGAGCCTTATCATGAGGGATTCACGAACTGGGCTAAGGCGGTAGAGGAAAAGACGAAGGGCGATCTTAAGATTGAAGTTTACCACAGTGCTCAGCTTGGAGTTGAGGAGGATATCCTTGAGCAGATAAGGGCTGGTGCCAACATAGGTCAGAACACGGACTCAGCAAGAATGGGAATGTACGTTCCAGATATAGCTGTTATGAATGCTCCATACTTCATTAATTATTTTGGCGCTAAGACTCCTGAGGAGGTAATGGATGTTTTAACCAAGATAAGGCAGGCTCCTACTATGCAGGCTTGGCTTAAGGATCTTGAGGAGAAGTTTGGCTTCAAAGTCGTTTCCTTTAAGTGGGTTCAGGGTTATAGGCACTTTTTCACTAACAAGCCTATAAGGAAGCCTGAGGACTTAAAAGGCTTAAGGATTAGGACTCCTGGGACTCCTATATGGCAGGAATCTGTTAGGGCTCTTGGCGCTCAGCCTGTAGCTATTAAGTTTGGTGAGATTTACACTGCTATCCAAACCAAGGCTGTAGATGGAGCGGAGCTTGTTTACGCTAACATCGTTGGAGGCAAGCTTTACGAGGTTTTGAAGCATGCTTCTGAGACGGGTCATATTCTTTTAATTAACTTCGAGGTCGTTAGCTCCAAGTGGTTTAACACCCTTCCACCAGAATATCAGAAAGTGATGGTTGATGAGTGTGACAAGGCTGGAGTTGAGACATCTTACAAGATAATGAAGGAGCTTAACGAGAAGTTTAAGCAAGAGGTAATAAGCAAGGGTGTTCAGGTTATAACCGATCCGGATATACCGGCCTTTATGAAAGCTGGAGAAGAGGCTTACAAGGTTCTTAAGCTACTCGATGCAAGAGATAAGCTTTTGAAGGAAGTCAAGGGTAAATAAAGGTTTGGTATTCAAAAGGGGGCCAACCTGGGGTTTGGATAGGTTGGTCCCCTTTTTAGCATCTACTTGTGAGGTGATCGTTTGTGTTGGAAAGGTTTGATAGAGCGCTTCTTAAATTTGAAAGGGTAACCACTAAGATTTTAATAATTCTAATGATAATTCTTATATTTGTCTCTGGAATAGCAAGGTTCTTGGGTAGGCCTATGAACTTGGCGGTTGATCTAAGCACTTTTGCTTTTGCCTGGGCATGCTTTTTCGCTGTTGACATAGCTTGGAGGGAGAACAAGCTTATGTGTGTTGATATCTTTTTAAAGCGGCTTTCGGAAAAGGACCAAAGGAAGATAAGGATCTTAAACTACCTGATAATTTGTGGCTTTTTGATCTATATGGTGATATGGGGGTTTCACCTTACATACACGACAAGGTTTAGAACCTTTGCAGGTATACATGGCTTTAGCTACTCTTGGGTTAACGTTAGCGTTCCGATTGGTGCGGCGCTTACCTTGAGGACCACAATACTGAAGATTCTTCAGGAGCTTAAAGGAGGTAAACCGGAATGCTCATCGTTATAATAGCATTTATTGCCTTTTTGATTATGGGAATGCCCGTAGCTTTCGCTATAGGAATATCTGGGTTTTTGTGGTTCCTCCAACATCCTGAGCTTCCTATTACTATTCCTATACAAGTTAGCCTTTCGCAGACGCAAAACTTTACTCTTCTAGCTATTCCTCTTTTCATTTTAGCCGGTAATGTAATGAATTATGCAGGTGTAACAAGCAGGCTTATGAGCTTTGCTTCCTCTTTAACTGGCCACATGAGAGGAGGGTTAGCTCAGGTTTCAGCGGTTCTTTCAACCTTGATGGGAGGAGTTTCTGGCTCAAGCATTGCCGATGCGGCTATGGAAACGAGGATGTTAGGGCCGGAGATGCTTAAAAGGGGATATCCGAAGGGCTTTGCTGTGGCTGTCAACGTTTGGACGTCTCTGATTACCCCTATTATTCCTCCGGGTATAGCTTTCATTATTTACGGAACCATAGGTCAAGTCTCGATCGGTAGGCTATTTGCAGCAGGTATCGTTCCTGGACTTCTCTTGATGGTTGCTTTCATGATCGCTATATGGATCTCTGCTATTCGTATGGGTTTAAAGCCGGAGAAGGAGAGACGTGCTCCTTTTGTTGAGGTGGCAAGAGCTTTTGGAAAGAGCTTCTGGGCGGTGCTCTTTCCGGTATTCCTTATCTTCAGCTTAAGGGCAGGAGTATTTATGCCATCTGAGGTCGGTTCCTTTGCAGTGATATACGGTTTGATTTTGGGGTTCCTATTTTATAGAGAGCTTGATCTAAGAACCTTCTTGACTCGGACGCTGGATGACTCTATTGGCGATGTGGGAAGTGTAATGTACATACTTGCAATGTCAGCCATATTTAGCTATGGCATGGTTTGGGAGAAGACTCCTGAAATTCTTGCTGATTTCTTGCTTGGTATAAGCGATAATCCTATCGTTTTGATGTTTATGATAGTAGGTTTCCTTATATTCGCTGGCCTTTTTGTAGATGCAACAGCTTTGATACTTATGTTGACAGCGGTTTTTCTTCCTGTAGCCAAGAGAGTTGGCTTAGATCCGGTTCACTTTGGGCTTGTTTTTATAATATCTGCAGCTATGGGTAATCAAACTCCGCCTGTAGGGGCCTCTATGTATGCAGGATGTTCTATCCTTGGGGCTTCTATAGAGGAGTATACGATGGCTTCTTTCCCATTCTTTATAGCTGTTGTTGCTGTGATAATAGTTTTAATGTTTTTCCCTCAGCTTGTTCTTTTCTTACCCAATCTTCTTTTTGGATGAGAGGAGGTTTTAAGCATGAATTTTAAAGGTAAAGTAGTGTTAATAACTGGTGCAACATCTGGTATAGGGCGTAAGGCCGCCATTATGTTCGCAGAAAGAGGGGCAAAGGTGGCGGTAAACGGTACTTCCGAGGAAAGAGGTAAGGAAGTGGTTGAAGAGATAAAGAAGGTAGGAGGAGAGGCTATATTTATTCCTGGTGATGTATCCAAGGATGCCAAAAGGATAGTCGAAAAAACTATAGAGGCTTTCGGTAGAATTGATATCCTTGTTAACAATGCTGGGATAGTTTTATACGGAGATGCTGAGGAGGCTACGGAAGAACAGTTTGAAAAAACAATGGATGTGAATGTGAAGGGGCCTTTTCTTCTTTCAAAATACGCTATCCCTTATATGAAGAGCCAAGGTGGAGGGGTTATAGTTAATGTTTCTTCTGAGGTTGGGCTTGTTGGCATCCCTAAGAGGTGCGTTTATAGCATTTCCAAGGCTGCCCTTTTGGGTTTGACTAGGTCTTTGGCGGTTGATTATGTTGGCTATGGGATAAGGGTTAACGCAATTTGCCCTGGTACTACTCATTCTCGGGGTTTGGCAGAGAGAATTAAGGCTTCGCCTGATCCTGAAGGGATGGTTAATAGAATCGTTTCGAGGATACCTATGAAGCGCCTTGGGAAGGAAGAGGAGATAGCTTTTGCAATTCTTTTTGCCGCTTGTGATGAGGCTGGCTTCATGACGGGTAGCATAATAAACATCGATGGCGGCTCAACAGCGGTCTAGGAGCTTTGGAGGTGCTTAAAATATGGGGATCTGCGTCGGGCTTGATATAGGAACTACAGGGCTTAAGGTTGTAGCTTATGATTCTTCAAAGAGCTCCATAGAGATGGACGAGGGCTTTCACTATGAGCCTAAGTCTCTTGGTCCTGGAAGGTTTGAGCAAGACCCTAAAGAGGTTGAAGATGCGGTATTTAATGCCTTAAGGAAGGTTAGTGAGAGATTTAAAGATATAGATGCTATAGTTTTAGATTCGGCCTTACATACTATTCTTTTCCTTGATAGCGATCTTAAGCCCATTACTAATATCGTTCCCTGGCTTGATGAAAGGACCGTTCCTCAGGTAGAAAGAACACTAAAAGATGAAGCTTTAACTTCAGAGCTTCACCATAGGACGGGTTGTCCTCCAGCGACTGTTTATCCCTTTTACAAGCTTCTTTGGTTTTATGATAATGAGCCTGAGATCTTAAAGGTAGCATTAAAGATAGTATCTCAGAAGGATTATATAGTTTACAAGCTCACAGGTTATCTGCTAAGTGATATAAGCGTTGCCTCCGGAAGCGCCTGTTTGGATATAAGGAGGAAAGAATGGTGTTATGATGTTCTATGGGAGCTTGTAAAGGTTGAAAGTGATAAGTTTCCTGAGCTGTCTAATCCTTTAGAGGTCTTGGCCTTAAGTAAAGAGGCCTCTTTAAGGACCGGTTTGCCTGAAGGAACCCCAGTGATCCTGGGGTTTTCCGATGCGGCAGCTTCGAGCATAGGGGCTGGAGCAGGTATTGAAGACTCTATTACCGTTTCCGTTGGTAGTAGCGCTGCTATTAGAGCTATAGTAGAGAATCCCCCTAGTGAGTATCCTGCTCCTGGTGTCTGGTGCTACCTCTTGGATGAAAAGCTTTATCTCTCTGGAGTAGCTATAAAGAATGGAGGCTATGTATTTGACTGGTATGTTAAGCTCTTCTCAAAGAGAAGTTACCCTGAGATAATTAATATGGTTGAAAGAGATATAGAGGCTAATTTAGATAACCCTGTTTTATTTTACCCTTTCATTTTTGGGAAAAGGTTCCCCAAGTTTGATCCCGTTCCTCGGGCGAGATTTGATAACCTCACAAGCTCAACCACAGAGGCTCAAGTTGCAAGGGCAGTTCTAGAGGGCATAGCGTTCAACCTTAAGCGCGTGTTCGATACTGTTAAAAAGATACCCAGGACCCTAAGGAAGGTTGTTGCTACAGGGGGCTTAACTCAAGCCGATATCTGGATGAGGATGCTTTCATCCATATTCGAGCATGAGATAGTGGTTCAAAGCCAGCGTCAAGGTGCTGCCTTGGGAGCTATACTTTACTTTTTAAGCGATGGAAACCTTAATTCGATTAACCTAGAGGCGTTTTCTCACGAGCTTAAAAGATATTCTCCAAGTGAACCGCTTTTAAGTTACTATAAAAAGGCTTACGAAAGGTGGCTTAATAGGCTCTAAAAAAATAGTTTATTATCTTGAAATTACCGTAAATTTATGTTACTATTTCTTTAAAATACAAGTAGGTGGGTGATCTCGCTTTCCTCAAGAGAAAGGCTTTTACTCTGGTTGAGCTTTTAGTGGTAATAGCGATAGTGGGTGCCCTTTTAGCTATGCTTTATCCGAGCTTTCATAGGGCTATTATTAAAAGTAAAGTATCTCGAGTTTTAGCCGATATATATGCTGTTAAGTCTGCGGCCTTAATTTATTACACTGATACTGGACTTTTCCCTCCTGACGATGATTGTTACACGGTTCATAATGTTCCCTACCATGGTCTTGACTTTTTGGAAAATAGGGCTAACGTCTCTGGATGGAGGGGCCCTTATCTTGAAAAATGGCCTAAAAACCCGTTTTGCGTTAGGGATCCGGTCAATAGGGAGTCTGGCTATCAATGGGAAGGGACGTGGGAATCACCAGGATATCCTTATCCTACAGGTGAGCATGGTTATAACTTTGGTAGAGGTTATGAGCCTTGCATAGAGATAGGGATCCTTGATCTTGGACTTGAGGATAGAAGGTGGGTTCATCTTCTTATAGATAAAACCATAGACGATGGGAATCCTAACACGGGAAATTATAGGGTTAGAAATCCTGGAAATAACCCGGCAAGCAGTTGGCTGTGGGGATATTATAGAGTCACGATAGGAAAATAAGTTTTTATACTAAGGGGGTGATATAGTTGAAGAAAGGGAAGAAAAAGGGTTTTACGCTTGTTGAGCTTCTGGTTGTTATAGCCATAATAGGTATACTTGTAGCGATAATTACTCCTAATGCTTTTAATGCTATCGAGAGGGCTAAAATAGCGAGATGTGAGGCTGATTTACACGCTATTAAGAGCGGAGCTTTGGCTTATTACATCGACGTGGGTGATTGGCCAAACCAGCTCCAAGACCTTATTACCTCTTCTGTAACTGGATGGGATGGCCCTTATCTTGAGAAGCTACCTACCAAGTCTCCTTGGGGTAACTATAGTTTGACTAAAACGAAGCCGACTGGTCTATATACTGGTGTGAACTATTCCTTATTTGTTAGCGTTGCAACTGTTCCCATCGAGGTGGCTAAGAAGATAGATGTTGACCTTGACGGGACTGAGAGTGCCACAAGCGGAGCCGTTCAATATGCTACTGGAACTACCACTACGCTCTATTACGGCATAGGCCAGCAATAGGGATCTCTCAAAGGGTTGGGAGCTTAAGCTCTCAACCCTTTATATTTTTTATGTATGAAGGCTAAGGCTTTAGGTATAGCTCTTTTAATCTTTCTTTTCATACGGGATGCGGGATCCGAGGTCATAACCCGATTACCTACCTATGAAAGAGTGGTTGCTCTCACTTTTGATGCTTGTGAAACCAAGACTCCATCTTATCTTGACTGGAAGATAGTTAACTTCCTCATTGGGGAAAAGATCCCTTTTACCTTGTTTGTGAGCGGAAAGTTCCTAGAAAGAAACATGGAGGAAATAAGGAAAGTATATAAAACCGGACTAATGAGCCTCCAAAATCATTCGTATCTTCACGTTCAGAATATGGAGAGATTAAGTCCCGATGAAATAGAGAGGGATGTTAAAAGAAACGAGAGACTGATCCTCGAGGCGGTTAATAAAAAGCCCATTTACTTTAGGTTTCCTGCAGGTAATTACGATGAGCGTTCGCTTAAGGTGGTTGAAAGCCTGGGATATAGGGTTATTCATTGGAGCTTTGCAAGTGGGGATCCAGATAGGAGGATAACGCCTGAGATGCTTACATCGCACGTTTTAAAAAATACAAAGCCTGGTAGCATATTAATATTTCATGCGAATGGTAGAGGATATTCAACAGGTGATGCGCTACCTATGATCGTTAAGGAGCTACGCTTAAGAGGATATAGGTTTGTTAGATTGGAAGACTATATTCCTCCTATTTTTTCTGTATCTCACAGCTGCAGGTTATAACTTGTTTTCTTTTAGATCTATCTCTATAGACCGTTATTCCCTTGCATCCGAGGCTCCAGGCTGAAAGAAAGATCTCCCTTACGTTCTCCTTAGAGGCTTCCTCTTTAATGTTAACCGTTTTAGATACACCGGCATCTACATATCTTTGTGCTGAGGCGAGGACCTTAACATGAGCTTGAGGATCAATTTCATGAGCTGTTTTGACGGTTGCTCTTTTCTCATCGCTTAAGCATCTTAAGGATGGATCCTCTATGTCAATGATCTTTTCCTCACCGTTTATTTCTACTCTTCTTTTATAGTTTCTGCTGAAGATGGGCTCTATCCCCGAAGAGGTTTCCGCGATCATGGATATGGTTCCCGTCGGTGCTATCGTTAGGATTCGGGAGTTAAAGGTTCCCTCACACGTCTGTTTAGAGAGATTTTCCCAATCGATTTTCATTTCCTTCCAGAACTCTTTTACTTCTCTATCTTCCTCCTCTTCCCAGGCTATAGGTAATCTCTTACTTATCTTATATATAGATTTATCAAATAGTGGGAAGCTGCCAAATCTTAAAGAGAGCTCGTTTGAGTAAGATCGGGCCACATAGTATATAAAAGATAGTATCTTTTTTAATAGCCTTATGGCTTCCTCAGAATCGTAGCTTATTCCAAGCTTTGCTAAAGCATGAGCGAAACCCATAATTCCCAGACCTATCGGTCTTGCTCCTCTTGCGTATTTATCTATCTGGGACAATGGGTATAAGCTCATATCTATAACTGCGTTTAACGCTCTTACAGCTACTTTCACGGTTTCACCAAGCTCGTTCCAGTTTATTTCATCTTTATCTGAGAATTTGGCAATGTCTATCGAGCCCAAGTTGCAAGAGCCCCAGGGATGCAGTGGCTCCTCACCGCAGGGATTTGTCGCCTCTATCCTTGAATATCCAGGTAGATCATTAAATAGATTTATCCTATCTATAAAGATTAAGCCTGGATCTCCAGTTTCCCACGCTTGGTTAACTATCTCATCGAAGAGCTCACTCGCTTTAACCCTTTTCCATACGCTTCCGTTTCTTGGGTTTACAAGATCCCATGGCTCTTTTCTTAAAACCGATTCCATGAATCGAGAGTTTATCTTAATCGATAGGTTAAAGTTCTTGAAGGCCCTTTCATCAGACTTGGCCCTTATAAAGCTTATTATGTCAGGGTGATTAGCGCTTAAGATCCCCATGTTTGCTCCTCTTCTTCTATAACCGGATTTTATAACCTCCGTATTGAGATCGAAAAGCTTCATGAACTCAATTGGTCCAGAGGCGGCCCCAGAGACCTCCTTAACGCTATCCCCCGACGGCCTCAAGGGGGAGAAATCTATTCCCACTCCTCCACCTGTTTTAAATATTAATCCTTGAGCTCTTAAAGCATCGTATATCTCTTCCAAGCTATCACCAATAGGAACTACAAAGCAAGCCGATCCAGATTCTCCCTCTATTCTATTTTTATATATTTCCTTATAATCGCTTAATGTGGGCTTTCCTTTATAGAGCAATTCGCACTTGCCTTTAAGCAAGCATCCTATCCCAGCATTAAAGAGCAAGGGGGAGTTTCCGAGAAAAAGCTTTTCCTTGAATAAGGTGAAAAACCTCTCCTCCCAAATTGATGCTTCCCTTTCGCTTTCTCTTAAGATCGCTTCAGCTGTTGCAAGCCACCTTGCCACTCTTCGGCAAAGCTCTTCATAGCTTTTTTCTCCGGGTAAGTAATACCTTTTACCCTTAAGTATAGTTTCCGGCAAATTATAGCTCATTCCAGATCCTCCTTAAACCGCTTGGGTTTTTATACTTTTCTAATCCCCTTTCTCCTGGGTATATGTTTCTGCCATCAAGCCAAAGCACCCTTGATAGAGCCTTTAAAGAGGAGTTGAAGTAGTTACCAGAGGATATTACCATCCAATCTTCAGAGGAAAAAGGTAAAAAGCAGAGCCATGGGGTTAAGTTTCTCGAGGATAAAACGTAAAGCTCTCCGGTTTCAAGGAGAGCCACTATTTTGTTTCCGCTTAAAGTAGCTTTTTTCGCTATTCCGTTTAGATTATGGTAGATTAAAGGTCTCCTTCTTTTAATCGAATAAAGCCAGAGCGTTCCATCTTTACGGGATATAAAGGCCCTTTCATCATCAACTTTTGTGAGCTTTTCTATTCCTTTCATTTCCTCAAATAGCAGTTTTTCTCCCCTTTCATTAAAGATCGCGATTCCATTTTCCCCCAAGGTCAAGATGGCCTCGCTGAAAAATATCACCTCTTTGATCTTACCAAGCTTCTCTTCCGTTAGCTCTCTTTCGCTTTCATCCTTAAGGTTAAAAATGGAAAAGCTAAGCTCATCAGGAGATATAAAAGCGATTAATCCCCTTTCTTCATCTGCGAAGGCATCTTTGTATGGGATTTTTAATCTCTTAGCTACTCTTCCCTTAAGCTTATAGATAATCACTTCTCCCTTTTGAGGAATAACTAAAGATGCCATATCTTTGAAAAGGAAGAGCCTTTTGTCTCTTAAATCTAGTATCTTTTCTTTCGTTTCTGAATCATAAAGCCCATCGCTTCTTAAAAGGAGCCTTTCTTCGCTTAATATTATCTCCTTATCCTTTCCCTCCTCTTTAATTTCCCCGCTTTCCCCCTTCTTTAAATCGTAATATATGTATTTCCCCTTATCTTTAAGGTAGAGCTTTCCATCTTCAAGGAAGGCCTCTCCTTTGAAGAAAAGCTCTGGGGAAAATCTCCTTAGGTCCCAGACTATGGCAAAGTTATCTCCCACTTGAGCAAGCTTTTCTCCTTCAAGAGCAAAATCCTTTGTTTTTAAGGCTTTATGAATCGATATCAAAGGCTCTCCGTTTAATGTTATTCCTTCCTCGTTCCAGATTAAAATCCCTTTGGAGCTAAGCTTAAACTTCAAGCCCTTAAGATCTTGGATCTCCCTCTCAAGGGTGTAATTTCCCTCTCTAAGTTTGAAGAGAGAGGCTTTCCCTTTAGGTGAAAGAATAAGGAGAAGATCATCCCTTAAGGTTGCCCTTTCGATCTTTTCCTTGACCTTAAGCTCATGTATAGTTGAAAGGCTTCCTAGGTCTACTAGTTTGACCTTTCTATCTTGAAGAATAAGCGCTCTTCCATCTTTTATTTCATTATAGTCTTTAATTTTACCGAGCTCTAAAGGGTTGCCTTCTTTTTTAATTGAGTATGCTAAGACCTCACCGCTTTTAATTACTACTAAAAGCATCTCTCCATCCCTAGAGAGGGAGAGAGCTTTAATGTCGTAAAGCTTCTCCTTTACGGTCAAGATCTTCCCTTTTTCTCTCACGTCGTAAATTTCTACTTCCTCGTAGGAGGGCATGTAGGCTATTAGCCCTTTACCGTAAGCCACAGGGGTTCCTCTTTCCCTATCTAATCTTAACTCTAAGTTCCACCTTTTTACTCCTTTCCTTTCCCAAAGCTCTACCCCCTTTTCCCTTATAGCTAAAAGCTTAGTCTCGTCTATAAAGTAAAGCTCCTCTATCTCATCTCCTTCCTGGGAGTAAAGCCTTCCATCAAGGTAAGAGGGATTGATAGACCTTATCTCTATAAAGTTCCCCTTGTGAGATGTGGCAAGAAGGGATCCCTTTGGCGAAAGATCTGCATTTAGTATTTCATGTATTGGGTAATCAATTAGTATCTCTAAAGCGAGCGCTCCCGAGGTTGCTAATAAAATCCCCGTTAGAATTAAAGCCTTAAGGATCTTCATTCTTTTCACTCTATTAGGATTAACCCATAATAGTTGGCCTTACATGTTTTATCTCTCACGACCTCTATCGGGAAGCCGAACTTTCTTACAGTCGCGTAAACATCTATTCCGCATGCCTCCATAGATGGTCGGGCGAGCTCTGAGTGATTACATGGGTATTTAAGTGGGCATGGCTCGCAAAGCTCGCACGGTCCTGATGGCATAGCAAAGGCCTTATAGTAGCCAGATAAAAATAGTTCTCTTTCAAGCTCCGTGCAAACCTTTCTTAAGCTCTGCCATCCCTCTGGTTGCCAAAGCAAGGCTGCAACCTTATAGGAATCGAGAATTTTCCTGGTTTTTGATGGCTCCGGGCTATGAGGAGGACAGGTCAAACATAATCCATATCCATCGCATCCATATTGGCATTTCAGGCGAACCCACTCAGCGGTAACTACCTCTTTAGGATCTATCAGCTTAAAATCTTTTACTTTTCCATTTATTAGTTTTCTTAGGAGTTCCTCTATCTTTAAAGCTTCCATTCCCTTTCACCTACCTTGGTTCGTAACTTTTGTAGTTTTCCTCTACCTTCTTAGCCTTTTCAAGAACCTCTTTGTGTGTTCTTGAGTGATACTCTGCGAGCTTTTCTCTAAGCTCTGGGTACTTTACGGATAGGATTCTAACCGCTAGTATACCAGCATTATATGCGTTGTTTATAGCGACCGTTGCAACTGGGATCCCTTTTGGCATCTGTACGATAGATAAAAGGGAGTCAAGCCCGTCAAGGGAGGATCCCTTCACGGGAACTCCTATAACTGGCAAGGTGGTGAGTGAAGCGGTCATCCCAGGTAAGTGTGCTGCTCCCCCGGCTCCTGCAATGATAACCTCTATGCCTCTCTTTTCGGCGCTTTTTGCATATTCGAACATCCTTTCCGGTGTCCTATGAGCTGAAACGATCGTTATCTCGAAGGGGATCCCAAATTCCTCTAGGACCTTAGCTGCATCTTTCATTATTGCCAGGTCTGAATCGCTTCCCATTATGATACCTACAATAGGCTCTTTAGGTAATTTACTCATATTTCTCATCTCCTATTACTTTTAGTTTTTCTCTAACGATTTTGGCTTTTTGCTTAACCTCCTCAATGGTGTCTCCTACTATGGTAACATGTCCTATCTTTCTATAAGGCCTTGTTTCGCTTTTTCCATATATGTGAACGTTTACTCCCGGTATACTAAGCGCCTCCTCGAGACCGATAACTATGGGTTTCCCCCTATAGCCAGGTTCCCCAAGAAGGTTAATCATGGCGGCTGGCATAATCTGCCTTGTGCTTCCTAAGGGTAGGCTTGTTATTGCTCTTATGTGTTGTTCAAATTGGCTTGTCAAACAAGATTCTATAGTATGATGTCCTGAGTTATGTACTCTGGGGGCGATCTCATTTATAAATATCCTTCCATCTTTAGATAGAAACATCTCTATCGCAAATACTCCAATTCCATCCATCGTTTTAATTAGCTCTTTAGCCATGTTTATAGCCTCCTTAGATATTTCAGGTGGTAACTCTGCAGGTGAAATCAACATGTCTAATATGTTTGCCTCTTGATCAAAGATCATCTCCACCACAGGGTAACTCGCTATTTCCCCTCTCGAGTTTCTTACTACCAATGAAGCTATCTCTTTTTCTATTTCAATGAAGTCCTCTACATACGAGTCCGTAACCAGAAGTTTTGAAAGGTCCTTCTTATCTTTTATTACAGCTACGCCTCTTCCGTCATAGCCACCAGTCCTCGCTTTTTGAACGAAGGGCGGTTTTAGTAATTTAATTTCTTCTATCCCTATGTATTTAAAGTTGGGGACCGGGAACCCATTGGATTTAAGATATTCTCTTTGCTTGAGCTTATCTTTTACGATCTCTAAGATTAATGGAGAAGGATGAATTTGGTATCCTAAGTCTATGAGTTTCTTTAAAGCTTCCACGTTTATATGCTCTATTTCAAAGGTTATTAGATCGCTTTTCTTTGCTAGCTCGAAAATCTTTTCCTCGTCCATTAGGCTGCCGGTTATTAGCTCTCGACAGAGAGTAGATATAGGACAGCTCTTTGATGGATCAAGGGAGACTATCTCAAAGCCCAGTTTTGCCGCACTTATCGCTAACATTTTACCTAGCTGTCCACCGCCAATAATTCCAATGGTTTTAAATGTGATTCCTGGTGTTTTTGCCATGATGCTAACCTCCAGGAAATATTATATTATAGAAGCGGGGAAAAAGCTGCAGGTATCCTGAGCTTAATTGGATTTAATGTCGTGTCTTTTGATAAAATTTAAAGAGGCTAGTTGAGGTGTTCAAGGAGGTGAAGGGGGTGGCGATAAGGGTTTTAAGCTTTGTATATGATGAGGCTAAAGCCTTTGAGCTTGAAGATAGCACTCCCTTGCGGGTTAAGGATATATTGCTTCGACTCTCCATTCCTCTTGATCTTTTCGGAATAGCGATATCTAAGGGTAAGGTTTTGATGCTCGATGATGAGGTTTCGCCCGGATCGGAGGTTAGGATAATTCCTCCGGTTGGAGGAGGATAGGGAAGCGAGGGGCTACGCAAGCTTATTATATTCCATAAGCAGGGTTAGAGCTTTTAAAATCGGTGAACGAGTGATTAGGTTAAATGAGAGGTAGTTTTGGTGCTTGAGTTTCAAGGTATAAGGTTTGGGTTTTTTGTTCCACTGCGGATGGTAAGATAACAACTAACAGAAGGTTAAGGTTAGCTAGCTTAAGTCCAGAAAGGGTTTATGAGCTTTTCAGAAAAAATTTAGAGGACTTTAGGAAGCTTCTTAATCTGTCTTCTTCGATGGGATTAGCCATATTTAGGCTCGGATCTAATTTTATACCATTCGCATCTCACCCGAACTTCAAAGGGGAATGGCTTGAGCCGATCGAAAAGGATCTTTTAGCCTTCTCAAGCGAGCTTAAAAGATATTCAATAAGGATAACTATGCATCCAGGGCAGTTCGTAAGCTTAAGCTCTCCTAGAAAGGAGGTTGTGGATGCCTCCTTACGGGAGTTGAAGTATCACTTCTGGGTACTTGATAAGTTAGGCCTCGGTAGGGACTCTATAGTGGTTGTTCACATTGGAGGATCTCACGGCAGTAAGCTTGAGAGCTTAAGGAGATTCGTTAGAGTAATTAGTGATAACGAATGGCTCATTGAGAGATTAGCCGAATTTGATCCAAGGGATTTGATCATTACCTGGAAAGGGAGGACTCCAGAGTTTCATTTTCCTCTAAGCCTAATAGGGATCACCGCTTTGGCGAGCATGGTGATTGGATCGATCTTAAGGATTTCTTGGATTTTGCAAAGCAGTTCAATGGATATAGAATAGACTTAATATTAGAGGCTAAACAGAAGGAAAAGGCTGTAGCATGCCTTCTTAGGGAATTAGGCTTTACTTAATCTCTATCTCCTTAGTTAACCTTCCCCATTTGTTGCAAACTGCCTCTACAGTTATCTTGAAGGGCCTCTTAATATCCTTTAGCGGGATATCAATTGTATGCTCGTCTTTTGAGCTTTGCTCCTTAAAGCTTCCTTCGAAAATCACCTTTTCTCCGGAAATGACTTTAACCGAGCTTATATAGTGATCTAAAGGGTTTGCGACCTGATGCTTTACAATTAAGGTTATTGAGTTATCCTTTATCGATACATCTATAGAGGATGGAGGGTGAGCCATTGCCGCACTTGAAGCGAATAAGATTAAGATAAACATCAAAAGTGATTTTATCTTCACCTTTAAATTCCCCTTTCATCTTAGAAAGATATAGTAAAGTATAGCATGATTTATCGCTGAAAGCAAGGCTAGGATTCCTGCGATCTTGTGGATCTTAAAAAGGGCTTTATGAGTGAATCTCTTGCTTAACCACGGTTTGAATAGCACCGTGAACGTAGCTAAAATCATCGAGCAGATAGAGACTAATCCGGAGATAAGAAATATATTTACTATTAGTTCCACCTTGTATTTCACCTCCTGAGTATTACATAAGATCTATGCTTGATCTCTTACATGTTTTTGTGCACTCTAAGCAGGCTATGCACTCTGAGTTGTCTATCTTAGGTCTTTTGGAGTTGATCTCGCAGATTATAGCTCCCATGGGGCAGACTCCCTCTCTAGTGCAAGAGCCACACTCTGAACATGAATCCTTATAAAGCTTGATTTTAAAATAAGATAGAGCTCCAGCTATCTTAAGTATCGCTCCAAAGGGGCATGCATATCTGCAGAAGGGCCTGCTTATAATTAGGGAGATGACGAGAGTGATTATCAGTATAGCTATAGCCAGAGGTGTTCCTGTGAAATTGAAGAGCACCTTAAAGGGCTCATATTGGGAAAATATATTGGTTGAGCTTCTCCATGTGAGATAGCCGACCCCTATAAGTATGGCGAACTTAAGCCACTTAAGAGGCCTATCTATATAGGGAGGCAGTCCTTGATAACATCTCATGGGAACCTGAGCCTTATGTATTAACTCTTGAGCCCCTCCAAGAGGACATATCCATCCGCAGAAAACCCTTCCCCATAGAAGGGATATGCCAAGAGGTATGGCGAAAAGTATCAAAGCTGGCAGGAACATAGCCTGATTTCTAGAGAGAAAGAAGAAGGGCGTTCCAACCGGTTCGGGACATCCTCCAAGGTAAAACCCCAGAAAGGTTAAGCTTAAAAGGAGTAAAGGTTTTCTATAAGAGCTTAATTTTAATAGAAACGCTATGACTCCTATCGCAAAAAAGGTATACCACAATTTTAGGTTTATAGGTTCTATTACTTGGCTCATGCTTAAGGTTCTAGATGATGATTGGGGTAATGTTTCCTTACTTTCTTTTGTTGTTCCTGCAGTAGATAAGTCCTTTATTATCTTGCCTTTGGCTTCTACGGTTATAAGACCTTCCCTGGGACAGCTTCTTTCTACCCTTACGGTCGCGTCGCCTTCTTTGTCAAACCTTACCTTAAAGTCAAGCTTATCTGGGTTACCCTTTTTCCACGTTCCAGGATCAACGATGGTCCCTCTGGAAACCGTTATTTTGGTTTCCTCTATAGGTAGAGTACAGCTTCTGTGAGTGAGATATCTTTCCAGGTTAAAGTTCAAGGTTTCGCCGACTTTCGCCTCAAAGGTAGAAGGGGAGATTTTAAGTATACATGCTGAGGCTGTCCCTGCAAAGGTTAAAGCTAAGGCTATTGATAAAGCTAAGGTTTTCAAGATCTTATCATTACAAGAAGCATCTTAAATCTCTCTTCAGCTTTGACAGAGTGGGGTTTGTTGGCTGGCATTATTATCATCTCACCAGCGCTCAAGGAGAAGGGTTTCCCTTCAATTTTTATCGTTGCCCTTCCCTCAAGCAAGAAGACCATAGCATCGAAAGGTGCCATATGTTCGCTTAGTCCTTGTCCCTTATCGAAGGCAAATAAAGTGACCGTTCCTGCCTTTTTATCTACTAAAGTTCTACTTACGATAGAGTTGCTTTGGTAATCAACCAATTCAAGGAGCTTAGCCTTTTCTACTGATAGTTCGCTCATCTTTACTCCTGGTCATCTAAGCTGTGTGAAAGCGCACGCCTTAGATGGCTGGGGTATTTTTAGTCCGCCATATCCAAGGCTTTCCAGCCCCCAGCAGGCGGTATTTGGAAAGCCTTCATTTCCTTGCCTTATGATTCGGTATCCTCAAATAGTTAAACTTAGGGGCATTGTGCATTGTTTTAATATCTAAATATTCCTTCATGCTTGATAAGCTTTCAAGGTATATTATATCCTATTAATCTCCACCCTATTATTCTGCTAAAGCTTTGCCTCATGGTTTTTTAATAACAGATATGAAAAGCTTTATTTTAATTAGGGCAGTTTCTACTTCGGATATGAATAAGGCATTAGGAATGCTAATCTCAGAAGGTAAAGCTATTTCATATGGTGGATATGCAGGCTCAGCTTATAAAGTTTATAATAGCGGGGTTGTAGTTTATACCGAGGGACTTTACTATCCTTACTATTTATTGGATCCTAACATTCAAATGTTCCTATACAATACAAGGCTTCCTGGTCCCTATAAGAGAGTTAGTTTCTTAGTTAGTGGAGCTAACTCGGTACTTGATGTCTCTGTTTTTATTCCTCATAATTTAAGCCAAATTGAAAAGGCTGCTCTCTTTAGGGTATTAAGTAGTATAACTTTTTTACCACCTGAGCAAAGATTGGCTTGGAATTACGGACAGATAATAGATCCGGAAGCTGGAATTCAAGCTGCCTTGATACCTATTCCTGCCGGTTTTTCTGTTCAAGGGGGTGTGTTAGATCAGGGAACTAAAAGAATGTTTACATATAATATAGCTAGAGGAGGAGAATTTATAAGGGTAGACTTTGTAGATGTTGTCACAAATATGCTTCAAAGCAACTTTGGTAGTAACTTCTTTTCAGTGCTTACGATAAATGGTCAAAGGTATAGCTTAGATACACCTGTATACTTAAGGAACTTTAAAGAAGTGGTTGATTTTTTGATTTACCTTTGGGGGTATGAAACTGGAGAAAGCTGGCAGATGTTAGAATATAGAGAAATAGAAGATAATCCTTTCTTTAAAGAGTTAGGTGCATCGGCAGGTAGGCCATCAATTCCTCTTCCTCCACATGCTCAAAATTTTTCTATAAAGGGGTATGTTATCGCAAAATCTTCTTCTGGTAAGGAAAGAATGGCTTTTATTAGTGGTGCCGGTGTATATTCTTATAGGCCTGATTATCTGGTGGCTAGCGCCGATTGTTTTGTTAACATTAGTGCAGAGGTAGTTCAAGCTGAGCCAGGTAGATTACTAGCTATGCTTAACTTGCGTAAAGGGATAAACGCTGCTTTAGTGATAAATCCTGATTGGAGCCTTTTCGCTTTAGAGAAGTTTACTAGAGAAAATAAATATCTGAACGCTTTCGTTAGAGAGATGCATAGGAAATCTCAGGAGTTTAATTCTTGGATGAGTAGAGCGTGGACAAATCTTTTAAGCGATCAAACTTACGTTAGAGATCCTTCCACTGGAGAGGTTTTTAAGGTTTATAAGAGGTCTTGGGAAACTGGAGAGTTTTGGAAAGATCCAACAACAGGTGAGATTCTTTTTGCTGATAGGGAGGGAGCCTTAAGCGATTTGCTTGGTAGAGAGGGATGGAAAAAGCTCGAGGAGTCAGTAGGTGGATTTTAAAGCCGTAATTTTAATAAAAAATGGTGGAGGCGGCGGGATTTGAACCCGCGTCCGACATATGATGATGCCGGAGCAGCTACGAGCATAGCCCTTGTTTTGCTCTCCCTTTAAAGGCTCCCAAGGGCAGGATCCTTTAAAGGCAAGCCCCGATTCTTTTCTCCATAAAAGGCGGGGCGACCTTCTATGGAAGAGCCGCTTGCCTTTCACCCCTTTAGCCTTAGCGGCATCAGGCTAAAAGGATGGGCTGCTTAATTAAGCAGCCATTGCATAACCATAGTCGGCATTTATTTTTCTTCCCGTTGTTTTACGAGGATACGGGACCTCGGCTCGCTCTCCGCGCACGCCCATATGCCGTCGAAACCGTTCGCCCCCATTACCTATACTTAAGCGCCCTTTCAAGCTCTCTTCTTAAATCCTTTTCCGCTATCGCTTTTCTCTTATCGTGAA
This sequence comes from Synergistota bacterium, assembly GCA_025060595.1. Classification (NCBI taxonomy): domain Bacteria; kingdom Thermotogati; phylum Synergistota; species Synergistota bacterium. The sequence continues at coordinate 36,425 of JANXBX010000012.1, forward strand.
GCTTTTTACCCTTCGCTAAGGCAAGCTCGATCTTAGCTTTGCCTCTATCATTTATATATAACTTTAATGGTATTAATGTCAAGCCCCTTTCATTAACTTTTCCAATCAGCCTCACTATTTCCTTTTTGTGTAAAAGTAGCTTTCTAGGACGCAAAGGATCATGATTAAAGAAGGAAGCCTTATCATAAGGAGAGATATGCATATCGTAAAGCCACAGCTCTCCCTCTTTAACCTTAGCGTAGCTATCTTTTAAGTTTACTCTTCCATCTCTTATGGATTTTATCTCGCTTCCCTGAAGGACTATCCCCGCTTCGTATGTTTCAAGTATTTCATAGTCGTGAAAGGCCTTCTTATTCTGGGCTATTATCTTCATGGCAAAAAGATTGTATCATAAAGGTCAGAAAAAGTCAAATCAGCTTAAGTCTGATTTGCAAGGGGAGAGTTTATTCTTTAGGGCTTGAAACCTGCTATCTTAAAGTGTATATTCTTATCAAGATAAGTTAAAAAAAAGCTTCAGGAAAGCTAGTGTGATAGGCTTGGGGGTAGGTGAAGGTGGTCTTCGTTTCTAAGAAAACGGAAGATATTTTTGTTGTAGAATATCCATTTTATAATGCCTATCTTGATATAGAGACCACTGGTTTAAGCCCTCTTTACGCTGAGATAACGGTTGTAGGTATATACCTTGAAGGGTATAAGGATAAGATAGTTCAGCTTATAGGTGAGGGAATTACCTACTTTAATTTAATTTCTGCCTTAAGAGGGGTAAAGAATATATATACCTATAACGGTTCAAGGTTCGATCTTATATTTATAAAAGAAAGATTGGGTATAGATATCAATGCCATTTTTAATCACTGCGACTTGATGTATCTATGCTGGAGGGGAAATCTTTATGGCGGTCTTAAGGCTGTGGAGAGGAAGCTTGGAATAGAAAGAAAGCTTAAGGATGTAAATGGAGAGAGTGCTATAGTTTTGTGGGAAAGATATAGGAAATTTGGTGATTTCCAGTCTCTCAAGCTTCTTCTTGAGTACAATAAGGAGGATGTTTGCAATTTAAAGATTTTAAAGAAAAAACTGGAAGAGATTTTCAAAAAAACTGGTACTTAAGATTTCTTTATTTTTTCTTTTTATAGTATAATTTAATAAAATGGAACAAGGAGGTGTTAAGTTATGTCTTTAGCGTTTTTAGTTATAGTGATTTATCTATTAGCGGTAATTCTATTGAGTATTTATTTTACTAAATATGTTAAAACATCGGAGGATTTCACCGTTGCTGGAAGAAGCCTGCCCGGCATTATATTAGCTGGGACCTTTATGGCTACATGGATGGGCTCGGGAACAGTTGTGGGTGGTACTAACTCCTTAGCTTATAGGCATGGTCCATGGGTGGCCATAATTTTTGGTATGGCTGCTCCTATTGGTATAGTGATACTTTATCTTTTGTCGAAGAAGATTCATGAGCTTAAGATGCAGACTGTTCCTGATGTCCTTGAGTATAAGTATGGGGAGGCAGCGAGAGTCATAGGTAGCTTAATAATTATTCTTGCCTATGTGGGGATAACTTCTTATCAATATAGTGGAATAGGTTTCGTCTTAAACGCTACGCTAGGTATTCCTACTAAGATCGGCACCTTGATAGGTGCTATTGTAGTTATTGGTTCAGCCGTTTTAGGAGGTCTTTATTCTGTTGCTTATACTGATTTTATGAGCGCTTGCATAATGCTTTTAGGTTTAGCTATAGGGATACCTGTTGCCATATCTGGAGCTGGAGGTTGGGCTGCCGTAGCATCTAAGCTTCCTCCAGAGCATTTAAAGCTTGGAGGGCTTTCTGCCTTGTCTATAATGGGTTACTTCTTCCCTTTGTTTTTCCTGATCCTGGGTGACCAAAACATGTATCAGAGATTTTTTGCTGCTAAGGATCCGAAGGCCGCAAAATGGGGAGCAATAGGCTGGTTTTTTGGGGTAGTAGTAGTTATGCCTCTTGTTGCTTATGGAGCTACGACCTCAAGAGCTCTTTTCCCCAATCTTAATCCTGGGATGGCCTTAATAAGGCTTTCCTCTGATGCGATGCCTCCTATTATAGGGGCCCTATGCCTTGCAGCGATATCTGCGTTTATAATCACTACGGGTAACTCGTATCTTCTTTCAAGCGCGGTTAACCTCGGTTGGGATATATATGCTAGGGTTATAAGGAGAAGCGCAACTGATGAGAGTCGTTTAGCTGTGACAAGATGGGGAGTTATAATCTTGGGGGTTCTGGCTTATGTACTTATAACTTACTTCCCAACGGTCCTTTCGGTTCAGATGTATGCTTATACCATGTATGGAGCTTCTATAACGCCTGCCCTACTTGCTGCTGTTTTGTGGCCTAATGTTAAACCATCAGCTGGGATATCTTCCATGGTAGTAGGTGCTATTGTCACGCTTGCTTGGGAGCTTTCAGGTAAGCCTTATGGCCTAGCAAGCGTTATAGTTGCGGCTCCAGCGGCTATAGTGACTCTATTTTTAGTCAATATAATTTTGCTAATGAGAAAGGAGTGATCTTATTGAAGAGTATTCCCTTAAGGGTAAAAAAGCTAAGGGAGCGTATATTTAAGGAAGGACTTGATTTTGCGCTAATTTTGAATCCTTTAAATCAGTATTATTATAGTGGGTTTTATGCTTTAATTTATAGTCGTCCGATACTTCTTGTTATATCTCATGATGAGAGCAATCTGATAGTTCCATGTCTTGAGGAGCTTCATGCGAAAGAGGATGCTAAGGTAGATCATTTACACGTTTATTATGAACATCCTGAAAAGGCATCTGAGGGAATAAGTCCTTTTGAAGCACTGAAAAAGATCATATCCAAGAAGGGATGGAGAAGGGTCGGGGTTGAGAAGGATTCCCTGCCGCTTTCTCTGTTTGAGCTTTTGAAAGATGCTGGGATAGTTGAGTTTAAGGATATCGCTCCCTTTATAGCTAAGGAAAGGCTTATAAAGGATGAAGAGGAGCTTGAGCTTATTCGTCAGGCTGGTAAATTGGTTAGCTTAGGTGTGGTAGAGAGCTTGAAGGCGATCAGGGAGGGCTTAACTGAGGTAGAGGTAGATGGAATAGGAGGCTTAGCTTTACTTAAGTATGCAGGAGAAAACTATCCAGGGCGTAGGGTTGAGCTTTTCGTTATGTCTCCATCAGGAAGGGAAAGGAGCGCTTTACCACATGTTTTCTCGATAGCAAGGAAGCTTAAGAAGGGGGATATAATAATTCACAGCCGTCAAATTGCCTTGGATGGTTATAGGGCGGAGTGTGAGAGAACAGTCTTTTTGGGTGAGCCTACCGAGAAAGATAAGGAGTATTTCAAGATCATGCTTGAGTCTCAAAGGGCAGCGATCGAGGCTGTTAAGCCTGGAGCTAAGTGCAAAGATGTGGATAAGGCCGCTCGAAACGTAATAGTTAAAGCGAGACTTGGCGATTATGCGATTCATAGGACCGGACATGGCCTGGGATTAAGCGCTCACGAGGGGCCTTATCTTAGATTTGATGCCGAAGATACCCTTGAAGCTGGTATGGTCGTTAGTATAGAGCCTGGCTTTTACATCCCTGGGGTTGGAGGCTTCAGACACTCTGATACGGTTGTGGTAACGCCCCAGGGCCATGAGGTTATAACTCAGGCTCCTAGTGAGCTTGAAGAGTGTATCAAAAGTTGTATGCCTTTTTAAAATTTATTGTTTGAAAAATGGTAACCGTATCTTTCTATCCAATTTCCTATAAGCTTAGTCCATCTTCCTGAAAGGAGTATAAATCTCCCGTTATTGAGTTTTAGGATCTGAGTTATATCCTTATAGGAGATTTTCTTTTTTCTGAGATTTCTTATCCATTCAGCAAGTTCATAGGTATCGCTTTTTTCCTTGCTTCCGAGCGTTCTTATTACACCATTGTGGGCTAATATTACCTTTGCCCAACCTTCTAGGGAGGTGAGCTCCTCACCCTCTATAGGGAAAGGATGTGTCAGCTCGGGTTTTATTCCCCCACTGGTTCCATATCTTAAGTGAATAAGAAGCCTATGATCCCTCAAGTTGAGTTTCTGGTTAAGCTCATATAGCTTTTTGATTAGTTCATCAAAGCTCATTAACCCCTTGATGAAGTATACCCTATCTTTTAGAGGTACCGCTATACCGGCTCCATGGGGATTGGCGTTCCAACATCTAGTTAATATCTCTTGAGGCGGGATATCTTTCTCCCTTTCCTTATAAATCATTACACACATAAATATAACTGGTCTTTAACCTCCCAAGATCAAGATCCCTTTACCACAACTTATTTACATGCCAGAAGCTTCCTAACTTGTAAATTTCAAAATGGCTTCCTAAGCCGTAGTCAATATAGTATCTGTTTCCTAAGCGGTAGGCTACGGAGCTTAAGCCGTTATCCCAGTAAGAATGATATTGGTTTCCTAATTTGTAGGTAACGCTTCTTAAACCATTACTGTAATCGGTATAGATGGTTCTTCCAATTTTATATGTTACGGCGCTTAAGCCATCATCCCAGTCCGTGAAAAGCCTGTTTCCCAATAAATAACTTCTTAAAGTTAAGCCATCATCGTATGTGTAATAATATCTGTTTCCTAACCAGTACCCTACGCCTCCAAGAGCGCAACTCGAGACGATCAAGGAGAATAGGAAAGCCGCTACGCTTACGATTGTTACTCTTTTCATCACTATCTGTCTCCTTTTGTGATTTTATTTTCTAAATCATACTTCTTTAGCGCTTTTCAGTCAAGGCTGTTTAAGTAATATTTTATTAGAAATATCAACTATTGTATTGGGGTGCTAAAGCGCATTATCTATAGTTTGGCTTTTACTTTCAGGTATTACCTAAACTGGCCTTATAGCTTTAGAGGTGGATGTTTTAAAGAAAGATAGAGCCTTTTCTAAGGATGTGGCTAACTTTGCGAGATCATCCGCTTCCTTAGATAGTATCTCAGAGTGGGATGCTATGCCTTCTATAGCCTTCGATGTGCTATTTATGTTCTCACTTATTTTTATAACATCTTTAGCTATCTGATCTGTAGCGGCGGCCATCTCTTGAGTTGAAGCTGATTGTTCTTGAGCTGCAGAGGCTATATTTTGCACAGCATCGTTAAGCTCTTTCATCTTTTCTATGATTTTGTTCATCTCGGAAGCCATATCTGAGATGCTTTTTGATGATGTTAGGATATCAGAGACTGATTTTCTTATGGCTGATGCAGCTATCTCGGACTCTTTGGAAAGGGTTCCTATCACATGTGATATTTCTTTTGCTGCCCTCGCTGATTCCTCGGCTAACTTTCTTACCTCTTCAGCTACTACAGCAAACCCTCTTCCGAGTTCGCCAGCTCTAGCTGCCTCTATAGCAGCATTTAATGCCAAAAGGTTAGTCTGGTCTGCGATCGATGTAATGGTTGATACAAATCCAGTGACCTTCTGAATCGAAGATACCAGGCGTTCGATTATCTTCAGGCTCTCTTCCGCTTCTTTTGATACATGAGATAGGTTAGTCGCGTTCTGAGATAACTCCTTAGATGCCTTATTTGCGATTTCAAGCGTTAGTGTAGCTACTTCTGCAGCGCTACTTGCTGATTTTGCGGCGGTTTGCGCTCCAGCAGCCACCTCCTCTATTCCAGCGTTAGTTTCCTCTATTGAGGCAGAATTGCTTTCAGCGAGTGCAGATATTTCTTGAATTGTTGCTGTTATGCTTTGTATCTGCGAATTGACGTTGTTTATAGCTGAGAAGATCTTTTCTGATGCTGATGCGACTTTATCTGCAGTTAAGGTAGAGGAGGAGATTATATCCTTTATTCTCTCTATAACGGAAGAGAGCTTTTTCCCTATAAGCGAAAATTCGTCACTGCTTGAGCTATCTATTCCAAGGGATAGCTCTCCCTGAGAGAGCTTATCCATTGCGTCTTCTAACTGAGAGAGCCTCCTTTTGATATTTCTTCCTATAAGAAGACTTATGGTTAATATTATTAAGACTATGATAGAGGAGATCGCTATTTGTAAGGTAAGGGACCTATCTATGCGAGATATGATCTCTGAGATGTTTACTCTCTCAAAAACCGCTGCGAAGGTTTTCCCCTCAAAATCCTTTATTGGAGCCGCTATATAAGCAAAGTTACCCTCTATGAATCTCTGGGGATTTCCCTTAAGAAGGTCTTCGATGTTGTAAAGTTTGGTGAAGTCTTCAAGATCTGGCCTAGACTTCGTAATTACATCGACCCTGTTTCCCTTTTCATCCAAGAATATCTTAACTATCACGTCACCTTTGAATTTTTTCGCAAAGCCCTCTGTTATATTAACGTTGGCCTCTAGGCTTCCCACGTATTTCCCATCGTAAAATACAGGTGCTATATACCTTATCTGCGGTCCTACCGCACCAACGCTTATGGAAGTTGTTGGCTGTTTTGTCTTTATAACATGAAGGATATCGCTTCTTATAGCCTTAAGGTCATCTCCGTATCTTTTAAGGTTTGATGTTCTTAAGAAGGATATGCAGTCCTCTGTGTGGAAGTGAAGTTGAGAGAAGTCGTAGTTTTTATTATATAGCTCGTGGAAGGGCATTACGAGCTCTATTAATCTATCTCTATTTCTTTCTGCAAAGGCTTTGATAATTTCTTTATCCTTAAGCAATGTCTCTACAACAATACTAGCTTTATCTTGCTCTGTCTTGATCATCTTTAATATATCTTCGTATACCACATTGGCGTAAAGCCTCTTCCAGCTATCGTTTATTTCTTTACTTAAGAATAAACTCGTTGATACTGTGATAATGGCAGTTATGGCTATGGCTAAAGGTACCCATATCGAAAGCCAACTCCTTATTCTCAAGTTTTTCCACCTCCTCAGAGTGCATAATGAATTCTTTTAAATCTAAAAATTATTATAAGCTTTTACAGATTTTCTTTCAAGAGAAAGTTCGCTTTAAAGGCTTGATTAAATGTTGTGGTATCTGAGGTTTTATATTGACATATTTCCTCTTTTGTTTGATACTCTTTATATGGAAATCTTTTGAAAGGGGGTTAATAGATGGAGATTCCCTTTTATAAGATGAACGGCGCTGGTAATGACTTTATAGTTATAGACAATAGGGATGGGGTAATGAATGGAGTTAATGTGACAGAGTTCGTTGCGTTGGTTTGTAGGAGAAGAAAGTCAATAGGTGCTGACGGCTTGATGCTTCTTGAAAGGTCTAATATCGCTGATTTTAAGATGAGGTATTTTAACTCCGATGGAAGTGAGGGGGAGATGTGCGGGAATGGGGCTCGCTGTATAGCTAAGTTTGCCTATCTTTTGGGGGTTTCAGGTAGAGATATGAGGTTTGAAACCCTGTCTGGAGTTTGTGAGGCTAAGATAGTTGGAGATGATGTTCGTGTTAAGTTGTTTGATTTAAGCTTAAAGGATGTGTGGTTGGGGAAGAGCCATGACTTTGGTTTTGGGAAGATAGAGTTTCATTTTGCTCAAGTGGGGGTTCCCCATGCTGTTATATATAAGGGAGAAGTGGATAGCATGAGTTATGAGGAGCTTATATCTATGGCCAGAAAGATTAGATATGCTTTCGATATCTTCCACAAGGGGACCAATGTGAATTTCGTTAAGGTGCTCTCAAGTAATGGGATAACGGTTAGGACCTATGAGAGGGGGGTTGAAGATGAAACATGGGCGTGTGGAACCGGGTCTGTGGCCTCTTCTTTAGTTTCCTCTCTTCTTTTTGGAATGAGCCCTCCTATATCAGTTAAGGTTAAGGGTGGTCTTCTTAAGGTTGATTTCAGATTAGAAGGGGATCTTGTAAGAGATGTTTGCTTAGAGGGAGATGCCCGAGTTGTAGCCAAGGGCTATATAATGCCTGATGCCTTAAGGGAGGATTAAATTATGGAAAAGCTGATAATAGGTAAGGCTAAGGAGTTAGAGAAATATATAATAGGGAAAAGGAGGGATTTTCACAGCTATCCTGAACTTAAGTTCGAGGAGTTTAGGACCTCTGAGACTATTGAGGAGGAGCTTAAATCTTTAGGCTTTGAGACCTTTAGAGCTGCCGGAACCGGTGTGATAGGAATTATGGATTGTGGCGGCGTTGAAACTGTGGCCTTAAGGGCTGATATGGATGCTTTGCCTATGCAGGAGGAAAATGATGTGCCCTATAAATCAAGGATCTCAGGTAGGATGCATGCTTGCGGACATGACGGACACATGGCTATGCTGCTTGGAGCGTGTAAGGTGATCTCCGAGATAAGGGATGCCTTTAAGGGGAAGGTCAAGGTTATATTTCAGCCCGCTGAGGAAGGTGGTGGCGGAGCAAAAAATATAGTAGATGAAGGGCACCTAAAAGGCGTAGGAGCTATATTTGGCTTGCATCTTTGGTTTGAGCTTCCATCGGGATTTATCGCTACAAGAAAGGGACCTCTGATGGCCTCTTCTGATGGTTTCTTAATTAAAGTTAGGGGTAGGGGTGGACACGGAGCTACTCCTCATCTTGCTAAAGATCCTACCGCACCTGCTGTTGATATCTATAACGCTATTCAGAAGCTGGTATCAAGGGCAAAGGACCCATTTGCCCCCTTGGCTTTATCCCTTCCCTTTCTTCAGGGAAGCGGCGCATACAACGTTATACCCGATGAGGTTATAATAATGGGGACCTTAAGGACTTTCGATGTTGACCTAAGAAATGAGATAGTCTTTAAGATGGAGAAGATAGTTAAGGGGTACTCGAGCGCTTGGGATTGCGAAGGTATTTTTGAGCTTTCGAGGATGCCCTATCCTCCTGTAGTTAATCATCCTGAGCTTGTTGATATAGTGTTTCGTATAGGAAGGCTCTTAGGACCTGTTATTGAGGCTCCCATGACGATGATCTCCGAGGACTTTTCCTTCTACCTAAGTGAAACTAAGGGGGTTTTTGTCTTTCTCGGGATAAGGAACGATGAGAAGGGTATATCCTATCCTCATCATCATCCTAAGTTTGATATCGATGAGAATGTGTTATGGATGGGGGCAGCTCTTCATGCCCTTTTCGCTTATAACTATTTAAGCTTACGGAGGTGAAATTACTATGTCTTCTGGCGAGCGTAAGCCTCTGGATACTCATGAAATCGATAAGGGAATGGTCCGCGCATTGGGATTAAAGGAGGCGGTTACCATCACCGCTGGAACTGTCATTGGGGTCGGTCTTTTTACGGTAGGTAGTAACGCTGTGGGATGGCTTGGCCCTACTATAATTTTAGCTACGCTAGTTGCCTTTTTGTTAAGCCTTTATCCGTCACTTCTTTATGCTGAGATGGGAGCAGCTTTGCCCTTCGCTGGTGGGACTTATAACTATGCTGCCTTAGGCTTAGGTAGGGTTTGGGGGTTTTTAGCTGCTTGGAACTTCGTTATATCTCTCATAGCTGTGGCGACAGGCGAGGCCCTAGCTTTTAGCAATTACTTTAAGTGGATGCTTGAGGGCTTAGGGGTACCGTTAAACGTCGATGAGAGAATTATAGCAGCGGCTGTTTTAATAATTTTTATCTATATTAACTGGAAAGGTATTGAAAGCGTTGGAAAGTGGCAAAACGCTTTCATGTTTTTCTTTTGGGGTTGTGCTCTAGCCTGGTTTTTAGTTATGCTTAAAGATGTCAAGCTTTCTTACTTTAAGCCTTTTGCTCCCCTTCCTGATACCAAGTTAAGCGAGTTTATACTAGCTACCTCTTTGGTTTGGTGGTGCTTCGCCGGATTTGAGACCGCTGTTGCTATGGGAAGCGAGATTAAGTATCCTCAAGTTAATATACCAAGAGCTATGTTTTTAAGCCCGTTTGTCGTTTTCTGTGTTAATGCTATCTTTCAATGGTTCTTGGTTGGTATAACGCCTCCTAACTCCTTAACTGCTTTAAGGGAAGCCTCTGCTCCTTATGCTGAGGCGATGAAACTTGCAGGCATAGCTGGCCTTCCTCTAGTTTTACTCTGTCTTGGAATAGCCTTTGGAGGAGATATGTCTACGATAAACCCCAGTATAGCTGCCCCGGCACGCTATCTTTATAGGATGTCTGCTGATGGTGTAATACCTGATTGGTTTTCTCGCCTTCATCCTAAATTCCGCACGCCTCATATAGCTATTGCTTTTCTTGGGATAATAATGCTTATTTTGATATCTACTGGTTCCATAATATATGTGGCGACAATAAGCTTGTTTGCCGACCTCTTATATTATGTAATAGGTTTCGCTGCGGCTATAGGGCTTAGAAGGAAAAGACCTGATCTTGAAAGGCCTTATAGAGCCCCTTGGCTTACCTTAGGTTCCATAATATGTATAATCGCCTATATAGTTATGATGACTCAGCTTCCCACCGAAGGGGTCTGGACGGGAGCAATCTGGTGTGGCTTAGGACTCTTAATATACTGGCTTTACTCTAGAGAGGGAGCTTTAAAGGGAGTCTCTCTGGATAAGGTGGTCGTTAAGCTTCCTCCCATGCCCAGCAAGGATGTTAAGGAGCTACTTGATAGGGAGTTTAAGATATGGAAGATAGGAGTAGGTATAGCCTTTTTTGCTGTAATACTTCTTTATATACTTCCTCTTTTTGTGAGATGATTTTTAAAGAAAGTTGGAGAAATAAAGATATAGAGCTAGGTATTCTTTAAAATTCCCTGTTTTTCCCTTAAGGATTTCCTTTTTTGTCGGTGGATTAAAGCCCTTCTTAAGGTATAATTTAATGCTTGATGAGTGGGTGCCGGGCTAAAGGTGTAATTACGACCGCGGCTAATCTGAATAGGATAGGGGGCTTGCCCCGGGAAGAGGGCAAGCCCCCTATTTTTTATGCCTTGAAGGAGGGTGAGATGGTAATGGAGTGGAGGCATAAGCATCTTTTTGATATTGATGATTGGAGTCGAGAGGATATTGAAAGCGTTTTAAATCTTGCAAGCGAATTTGAAAGAAGGTTAGACAGTAAGGAGAGCCTTCCATCCCTTAAGGGAAGGACATTGGTTAACTTTTTTCTTGAGAGCTCAACGCGAACAAGGGTTTCTTTTGAGATAGCGGCTAAGCTCTTAGGTATAAATGTGATGAATTGGGCGACAGCCTCATCGAGCATGGCAGTTAAGGGTGAGAGCTTAAAGGATACGGTTTGGACCTTGGAATCAATGGGAGTTGACATGATAGTTATAAGAAGCTCTTGGGTTGGAGCTCCTCAGTATATCGCGCGGAAGGCAAGGAGAGCAAGAGTGATAAACGCAGGTGATGGGACTCATGCCCATCCTACACAAGCTCTTTTGGATATATACACTGCTTGGAAAAGATTTGGAAGCCTTGAAGGAAAGAGGGTTCTAATAGCTGGAGATATAGTTCAAAGTAGGGTTGCTCGGAGCGACATAATAGGCTTTAAGAAAATGGGAGCTTATGTTTTCGTTTCTGGGCCAAGAAACATGGTTCCTCTTCATCTTGATGCCTTAGGTGTTAGCTATGAGCCGGACTTTATTAAAGCGGTTAAGGAAGCGGATGTAATATACCTTTTAAGAGTTCAAAAGGAACGATGGAAGGCAAGTGCTATACCCTCGGATTATGAGTATCATATGAACTTTGGTTGTAGAGAGGAAGTATTGAAGGAAGCCAAGCCTGAAGCTATAGTTATGCATCCTGGACCGATAAATAGGGGAGTGGAGCTTTCCTCAGAAGTTGCTGATGGACCGCAAAGCCTGATTCTAGAACAGGTTAGAAACGGCGTTATGGTTAGAACTGCTCTACTTTACCTTTACTTGGGAGGTGAAAGGTAATGATTATCCTCAAGGGAGTTAAGCTTTTTGATGGTGAGAGGTTAAGGGAAGGTCTTTATGATTTGCTGATCGAAGGTAGGATCGTTAAGAGGATAGTTCCCACTGGTAATATGAATATGTTTGAAGGTGCGAAGGTAATAGATCTCAGCGGTAAGATAGCATGCCCTGGCTTTATAGATATTCATGTTCATTTGAGGGAGCCTGGAGGAGAGTGGAGAGAGGAGATAAAAAGCGGGGCGCTAGCGGGAGCATATGGGGGCTTCACAACGATAGTTGCCATGCCTAACACTAATCCTCCTATAGACAGCCCCGAGCTTGTCAGGTTCGTTAAGCTCACGGGTGAAAGGGCTAAGGGAGCTAAAGTTCTTCCGGCAGGAAGCGTCAGCAAGGGGCGCGAGGGTAAAGAGCTTACTGAGATGGCGAGGATGGTAAAAGAGGGAGCGGTTCTATTTACGGAGGATGGCTCGCCTACGGTAAGAACCGATCTTCTGAGGAGTGCGATGCTATATGCTAAGGATCTGGGAGTGAGAATTATGGAGCATCCAGAGGATCCGTACCTTTCCGAGAACGGTCAGATTAATGAGGGAAAGGTTTCCGCAATATCGGGGTTAAAGGGGATTCCTGCAACCTCTGAGCTTATTGATGTGGAGCGATGTATTGCCCTTTCAAGAGAGCTCGACGTCCCAATTCACATAACCCATGTTTCGACGGCCTTGGCAATCAGAGCCATAAGAAAGGCGAAGGAAGAGGGAGTAAAGGTAACATGCGATGTTACGCCTCATCATTTGACTCTCGATGAGAGCAAAATTCTTGAGAGCGGTTATGATTCGGTTTATAAGGTTAGACCACCCCTAAGGAGCTTGGAGGATGTGGAAGCCCTCTGGGATGCTCTGAGGAATGGCGTGATAGACGCTATAGCTACCGACCATGCTCCGTACCATATTGATGAGAAGGACCTTCCCTTTGAGGAGGCGCCCTCTGGTATAGCTTCCCTTGAGTGTGCTGTTGCAGTGGTTTTGGACGCTTGGGAGAAGCGAAATAGGCCGGTTTCTTTAGATAGATTGCTAAGGCTCTTTACATCCGGTCCTTCAAGGGTTTTACCTGAAAGTTATAGAAGCTTAGGCTATCTCAGGGAGGGAGGCTTCGCTGATATAACGGTCATTGATCTTGATAAGGTTTCAAGAGTAGATGTGTCAACCTGGAAAAGCAAAGCTCGTTTAACCCCTTGGAATGGCCTTTCTCTTAAAGGCTGGCCTATTTTGACCATGGTTGAGGGAGAGATTATAAATGATATTTGAATTGGAAGGTTTTGTTGCTAATAAAGTCAAGGTGATGGAGGGGGTATATTATCTTTCAATTGAGTCCCCCTCTATATCCTCTGTAGCCTATCCTGGTCAGTTTGTTCTAATAAGGGTATCTCCTTCTCTGGACCCTCTCTTAAGAAGGCCCTTTTCCATTGCTGGTGTGAAAGATGGATGCGTTGAAGTCCTATTTTCCGTGGTTGGGAGAGGAACGGAGCTTCTCTCAAGGGTTAAGATCGGTGATGTTCTCTCCTTAAGGGGTCCGCTAGGAAAGGGATTTCCAGCCCCCTCTTTTGAGCTTCTTTTGGTTGGTGGAGGCATGGGTGTTGCTCCTCTTCTTTTCGCTCATCAGCGTTATGGAGGTAAGATTGTTTTCGGTGTGAAGGATAAGGTTTATAAGGGCTTATGCGATTGGATTAGGGATAATGTGGGCGATGGTTTATCCCTCTTTTCTGAGGATGGGAGTATAGGGGAAAGGGGAACCGCTTTAGATGGGGCCTTATCTTTAGCTTGTAGTGATGCTGAGGTTTGGGTTTGCGGTCCTGATGCTATGCTTTACGAGGCCTTTAGGGTTTTGAGCGGTAAAGTTAAGAGGCTTTTAGGGAGCTTCGAAAGCAGGATGGCTTGTGGAATAGGAGGCTGTTACGGCTGTAGTATAAGGACCAAAGGCGGTATGAAGAGAGTTTGTTATGATGGACCTGTTTTTGATTTAAGGGAGGTTTTTTAATATGGATGTTTCCTGTGAGGTTGGCGGCCTTAAGTTAAAGTCTCCTTTGATAATATCTTCTGGAGTTTGGCCCTTTGATCCGGATCTTTGGAGATCCCCCTATACACATGGTGTTGGAGCCATATGCACCAAGGGCTTAACCTTACATCCAAGGGATGGAAATCCGGGAATTCGCATATGGGAAGTTCGCGGAGGGTTATTAAACAGCATAGGGCTTGAGAACCCTGGAGTTGGCGGATTTGTTAGAGAATATCTACCTAAGCTTAAGGATAGGGATGTTCCTCTAATAGTAAATCTTTGGGCCGGCAGTTTAGAGGAGCTCAAGCCCTCAATGGAGATTTTAAGGGACTTCGAAAGCGATATAGATGCGATTGAGCTAAATGTATCGTGTCCCAATGTGGGAGAGAAAGATCATATATTAAGGGAAAGGCTTTCAGAGCTAAGTAGCATTTTTAGTTGTGCCCGCCGTCTTTGGAGTGGACCTTTATGGGTTAAGCTTTCTCCGATGTCGCCTCAGGTAATTAGCGAGGCTCTGATTGCTCAAGAGGAGGGGATAAATGCTGTAGTCTTGGCCAATACCTGGCTGGGTATGGCGATAGATGTAAATAGAGAAAAACCCGTGTTTGAGAGGGTTACTGCTGGCCTTTCTGGTCCAGCTATATTTCCGCTAACCTTAAGACTCGTTTGGGAAGTGAAAGAAAGGGTTAGCATAGATGTTATAGGTTGCGGAGGAATTTCAAGCTGGGAGGATGCGGTTTCCATGTTTTTAGCTGGGGCTTCAGCTGTCGAAATAGGGACGATAACCTTTTTAGAGATCGATGCTCCCGCTAAGATCCTTTCGGGAATAGGATCCTATCTTAAAGGTAAGGGCTACGCTTATCTTAAGGAGATAATAGGAAAGGCGAAGGGAGGTAGAGTTTAATGGGTGATTCTCCGTTAATCTTGGCCCTTGACATGGAAAGTCTAGAGGAGATGTGGGGTGTTCTTGATCTTGTTGGAGATAAGGTCAAACAAATAAAGATAGGTCATAGGCTCTTTGCCTTGGGAGGTAGAGATCTTCTAAGAAAGCTGAACGAAAGATGGAGAGTCTTCCTTGACTTTAAGCTTCATGATATACCAAGCGTTGTTTCTTTAGCCGTCAGAACCTTAGCTGATGAGGGAGTATGGGCTTTAACTCTTCATACTGCTGGTGGAAGAAAGATGCTTGAGGAAGCTGTTAAAGAAAGGGAGCGAAGCGGTGGAAAGATGCTTCTTTTAGGAGTTACTATATTGACAAGCTTAAGTAAGGAGGATTGGGAAGAGATCGCACCGGGTTCTTCCTTTGAAAAGGCCCTATTGGCGAGAGTTAAGATATGCTATGAATGTGGATTAAATGGGCTTGTTTGCTCTGCTAAGGATCTCCCTCTTTTTAGGGAAGGCTTTGGTAAGAAGCTTCTTAAGGTTGTCCCTGGGATAAGGATTGATGGTGGGATTGATGATCAGGCGAGAACGGCCACTCCTAAGGAGGCGATTCTTAACGGTGCTGACTTTATAGTAGTTGGAAGAAGTATAACTAAAGCTAAGGATCCGAGAGAGGCTATCGATAGAATAGAAAGGGAGATAGAGGAGGGAAACATGTTGAAAGGCAAGCCACGGTTGCTTTTCCCTGTTTAGCGTTATATAATCTTGAAAAATAAATTGTATGTCCTTTAAGTGGGGGTGGGATATTGGCTAAGAGGATTAGCGTTCTTGATAGGGAGCGATGTATGGGATGTTATTCCTGTGTTTATGCTTGTAGCAGGACTTGGGGTAGGGTAGCTGGTATTGAGAAGGCGGCTTTAAGGATAAAAAGCTATTCTGGTGCTGAAGGCTTTTTCTCCATAAGGGTTTGCTCTGGTTGTGAAGATCCGGATTGTGCTAAAGCTTGTCCTACAGGTGCCCTCAGGCCATCTAAAAGGGGTTTTGGCGTTGATCTGGAAAAAAAGCTATGTAACGCTTGCGGTAGTTGCGTTTCATCCTGTATCTCTATGGCGCTTCAGTGGGATGAGGAAGATAAGCTTCCCGTTCCTTGTAGGCATTGTGGAGTGTGTGCTTCTTTCTGTCCAAGGGGTGTCTTAGGTATGGAGGAGGTAGAGAGAGCATGAGCTTTAGGATGCTTTCTGTGAACCTTTCCACTGGGAAGGTTGAGTTTGAGGATGTAAGCGATCTTTTCTCTAAGTATATAGGTGGGACAGGAGTTTTAAGCTACCTTGCCCTAAAGGATTTAAGGGAGGATCTTGACCCTGTTTCCCCTGAATCCCCCATATACTTTGGTATAGGTCCCTTTAACGGTTATTATCCAAGCGCTTCTAAGGCTGTAGCTATCTTTAAATCTCCCTTGACTGGAAACCTTGGGGAGAGTCATGCTGGCGGGAGATTTTTTATGGCGATGGCCTCCGCTGGGATTCATGTCCTTAGGATAGTTGGCAAAGCCTCTTGTCCTGTTTATCTCTCTATTAAAGATGAAGAGGTTAAGATAATTCCTTGCTCCTCCTTATGGGGGAAGACCGCTACAGCTACAGAAAGGATACTTCGTGAAATAGAGGGAACAAAAAGAGGTAAGGAAAGCATTTTAAGGATAGGACCAGCTGGGGAGAGGCTTTCAAGAATAGCCTGCGTTACAGTTGATTCCTCTAGGCATTTCGGAAGACACGGTCTTGGGGCAATCATGGGCTCTAAGAACTTAAAGGCTATAGTTATTTCAGGAAATAGGACTTTAAGGATTTCTAACTGGAGCGAGTATCAAAAGCTTTACAAGGAGATATTTGATATCTTAGCTTACTCCGAGGTTAGCTTAAAATACCGAGACCTTGGAACCGCATCTAATGTTATTCCTCTTTCTAATACCCATAGCTTGCCTACAAGAAACTTCTCTCAGGGCTTCTTTGAGGGGGCTGATGGTATATCTGGGGAGCATTTCGCTGATGAATACTTAGTTAAGCAGATAGCTTGTGCTCACTGCCCGATAGGATGTATTCATATGGGACAGCTTAGAGAGATGTTTGCTGAGCCTCATCTCTTCAGGACGGTTAGGACATCCTATGATTATGAGCCAATATTTGCTTTAGGTTCAAATTTAGGTGTTTCTAAGGCGGAGGAGGTACTTCGTCTTCTCAGTTATGTTGAAAGACAGGGTTGGGATGTAATGAGTATCGGTGTTACTTTAGCGTGGGCCACAGAGGCCTTTCAAAGAGGGTTAATAAATACGACTCACACGAATGGCTTAGTTTTAAGCTTTGGGGATGCTCAAACCTATCTTAAGGTCTTAGGGAACATAAGTAAGGGTGCTACCGAGTTTTATAGAGATCTTGAGAGAGGATTAGGCTTCTGCGTACAAAAATACGGAGGAGAGGAGTTTGCGATAACCTTTGGAGGTGTAGAGTCTCCAGGTTATATGACGGGACCCGCCGCTTTCGTTGGTTTTGCCGTTGGCGTAAGGCATTCTCACTTAGATTGTGCTGGTTATTCTGTGGATCAGGAGTTTTTCGGTAAGGCTTCCGATCCTTACGTTGAGGTAGAGAAGCTTTATAAGGAAAGCCTTTGGAGGATGGTCACTAACTCGCTCGTTACCTGTCTTTTCGCTCGCGGTGGATACACCATGCCGCTGGTCCTAAGAGGGCTTAGGGTTTTGGGGGTTGAGGAAACCGAGGAATCTTTAATGAGGAAAGCTCGAATAATACATGGTATGAAATATCTCCTTAAGGAAAAGCTTGGATTTAGCTTCGATTCTTTGAAGCTTCCTGAAAAGCTAACTCGCGTTTATACGGGTAGAGGGCTTGTGTCTCATAAGGACTTTGACGATAGAGTTAAGCTATATAAGGATAAGATTAAAGAGGATATGGCTTTCGCTCAAGAGGAGCTGAAAGCATAAGGAGGGGGATCGTTATGCTTGAGGAAAAGATTTGGGGGTTGCTTAAGGAAACGGGTGCCTTTTTAGAGGGTCACTTTTTGCTTTCCTCAGGGCTCCACAGTGGGCACTATCTTCAGTGTGCCATGCTTTTAAGGTATCCAAGATATGCAGCTTTAATTGGTGAAGAGATAGGAAAGCTTGTTAAAAGATATGAGCCTGAGGTGGTGGTTTCTCCGGCTTTGGGTGGCATAATAGTGGGGCATGAGGTAGCCAGATTCCTTGATGTACCTTTCCTCTTTTGTGAGAGAGAGGGAGGGGTTTTCAAGCTTCGTCGCTTTCCCTTCCCAAAAGGGAAGAAAGCCTTGGTAGTTGAAGATGTTATAACAACCGGCGGTTCAAGCGCTGAGGTGGGAAGCGTAGTTGAAAAGGAGGGAGGGATATGGATCCATACCGCATGTATAATTGACAGAAGCGGTGGTAAGCATTCGCTTCCTCATGAGCCCACGTCATTACTTAAGGTGAGCTTCCCTAACTATAAGCCAGAGGAGTGCCCTCTTTGTCAAAAAGGATTACCTATATATAAGCCAGGAAGCAGAAACTTGTAATATAATTAAATTATGAAAGCCGTAGTTTTGGCAGGCGGTGGGGGTACTAGGCTGTGGCCTTTATCGAGGAGAGCTTGGCCAAAGCAGTTTTTAAAAATAGGAAATAAGCTTTCCCTTTTTCAGGGGACGCTAAAGCGTCTTCTTAGATTTTTACCCCCGGAGGATATAGTTATAGTAACGGGTAGGGACTACGAGTTTATAGTACATTGGGAGATTAATGAGCTCTCTCTTAAGTCCCTACCCCATATTATTCTTGAACCGTTTAGTAGGGGAACCGCTCCTGCTATAGCCTTATCTTTAAAGTATCTTCTTGAGAAGCAAGAGCTTTCCTCCTCAGAGTTGGTTTTTGTGGCTCCCTCTGATCATATAATTGAGCCTGAGGAAGAGCTTGCTAGAGTAATCGGAATCGCCCGAAAGCATGCTTCCCTGGGTAAGATTTTAACCTTTGGTATAAAGCCCTATAAGCCGGAAACTGGATATGGCTATATAGGCGTTTTAAGAGAAGCGGAACCATCCATTTATGAGGTTGAAGGGTTTTTCGAAAAGCCTAGCTTAGAAAAGGCAAGGGAGTTCCTCTCTTCAGGAAGATATTTCTGGAACTCTGGAATGTTCCTTTTTAGAGTAGATAGTATGATAAATGAGCTCAAGAAGCATGCTCCTAGGATAGGAGAAGCCTTGGACTTTAGCTTTAAGGAGATGGTTGATTGCTTCTCCTATATGCCTGATATATCCATCGACTATGCGGTTATGGAAAAAACGGAAAACCTTCTTATGGTTTCTTTAAATGCCTTTTGGAGCGATGTAGGATCTTACGATGCAATATACGATCTTCTTAATAAGGATGAAGATGGCAATGCTGTGCAAGGGGAGGTTATAAACTTTTCTTCTAGGAATAGCTTGATTCTTGGGGATAAGAGGCTTATCGTTACATTAGGAATTGAGGATATGCTTATAGTTGAGACGGAAGATGCGATTTTAGTATCAAAAAGGGGAGAAAGCCAGAAAGTTAGGGAAGTAGTTAGGCTTCTAAAGGAACGTTTAAGGAAAGAGGCTGATGAACGAGTTACTGTATGTAGGCCATGGGGAATGTATACTCTTCTTGAGAAAGGAGATAACTTTTGGATTAAGAGAGTTGTTTTAAACCCCAGGGAAGGACTAACCTTTCAAAGGCATAGGTTTAGGTCTGAACACTGGATAGTTGTAAAAGGGGAGGCCAAGATAACCTTTGAAGATAGGGAGGTTTTTCTAAAGGAGGGGGAGTCTATATTTGTGCCTCAAAACGAGTTTCATAAGCTTGAAAACCCTTCCGATTTTCCCCTTGAGATAGTAGAGGTAGCTTGCGGAAGCTACCTTGGAGAGGATGATATAGAAAGGCGGGAAGGGGATGGTGCATGAGCATCATAATCATATACATGAGCCTTCTCAAGTAGAGGGAATTAAGCTTTTTTATGTTATACTGTTAAACTTTGCCATATGTGGTGCGGAGTTTATCGGAGGAATTGTATCGGGCAGCTTAGCTCTCATTTCCGACTCTCTCCATAACTTTAGCGATGCCATGTCTATTGTGGTTACATACTTTGCCCATAAGATATCCTTGAAGAGTGCCTCAGAAAGAAAAACCTTCGGTTATAAAAGATCCACCATTTTAGCTGCCCTATTTAACTCTGTTACCTTACTTGCTATAGGGGCTTTATTAATTAAAGAAGCTATAGAAAGACTACTTCGGCCTCAATATATAGATGGTTTAACGGTATTATGGGTTGCATCGATAGGATTAGTCGCTAATTTGTTAAGCATGTATTTTCTTAAAAGGTGGTCTAGGAGAGATATAAACGTTAAGACCGCTTATCTGCATATGTTTGCTGATGCTCTATCCTCCATAGCAGTTATTTTGGGAGCTATTATGATGCTTTATTTCAATTTATGGTGGCTTGATCCTACGCTTAGTATAGCGATAGCTATATATGTTATTAGAGAGAGCTTTAAGATTTTAAATAAATCTTTAAATATATTAATGCAGTCGACTCCGGAAACGATAGATATAGGGGAACTAGTTGAAAGCATCGAGAGGCTTGAGGAGGTTAAAGATGTTCATCATGTTCATGTTTGGAGCTTAGATGATAAGATGGTTTTCTTTGAGGGGCATGTAAATCTTAAGAAAGACATCCCTATAAGCAAGGTTATGAGGGTATATGATAGGATAGAGGAGGAGTTGCATCGTTTTGGTATCTCTCATGTTACCATTCAAGCTGAATATAATGGCTGCCCAGAGTGTGGAGTTATAAAGAGTAGAGAGGAGAGGGATTTGGAACATGGGTAGGAGGGCGCTTATAACAGGTATTACTGGGCAGGATGGTTCCTATCTTGCGGAGTTCTTGCTTTCTAAGGGATATGAAGTTCATGGTATTATAAGAAGAGCAAGCACTTTTAACACTCAGAGGATAGATCATATTTATGTAGATCCTCATGTGCCTGGAGCTAGGCTTTTCCTTCACTATGGAGATTTATCCGATGCAAGTCAGCTAACTCAGATAGTTTATAACATTAAACCTGATGAAATATATAACCTCGGCGCTCAGAGTCATGTTAGAGTGAGCTTCGATATGCCTGAATATACTGGTGATATAACTGGCCTTGGGACGACAAGGATACTTGAGGCTATAAGAAGAAGCGGAGTAAAAGCAAAGTTTTATCAAGCTTCTTCCTCGGAGATGTTCGGAGCTTCTCCTCCGCCTCAGAGTGAAAAAACGCCTTTTTATCCAAGAAGCCCTTATGCGGCTGCTAAGGTTTATGCTTTCTGGATGACGGTAAACTATAGGGAGGCTTATGGATTATTTGCGTGTAATGGGATACTTTTCAATCATGAAAGCCCTCGTCGAGGGGAGACATTCGTTACAAGGAAGATAACGAGAGCTATAGCTCATATGCTTGCTGGGAAACAAAGAGAGCTCTATCTTGGAAACCTTAACGCTAAAAGGGACTGGGGGTTTGCTCCTGAATATGTTGAGATGATGTGGCTTATGCTTCAGCAGGATGATCCAGATGACTATGTTGTAGGAACTGGGGAGAGTCACTCCGTTAGAGAGTTTGTGGAGAAAGCCTTTAGTTATGCTGGTCTAGAGATAGAGTGGAAAGGTAGTGGTTTAGAGGAGAAGGGGGTGGTAAAAAGCGCAAGTGATAGGTGGAAGGAAGTTTTTAAGCCTGGTGATGTGGTTATTAAGATAGACCCAAGGTACTTTAGACCTACGGAGGTTGAGCATCTTCAGGCTGATATAACTAAGGCTAGGAAGAAGCTTGGTTGGGAGCCAAGGACTACTTTTGAAGAGCTTGTAATGATAATGGTTGACTACGACATGAGGCTCTTAGGTTTAGAGCCGATAGGTAAGGGAGTAGAGGTTTCAATGAACAAAGGTTTCCGATATACTAATCATGAGTACTCCTTTTGGAGCGATTGCTCCAGGTGAGAGTTATGGTGAAAATTGGTGTTATAGCTGATGACTTAACAGGGGCTAATGCTTTGGGTGCTCTCCTTTCAAAGAGGGGATTAAGCTCTGTATCTGTCTTAGATCCTTCTCTCCTTTCAGAGAGATCCCAGGTGAAGAGGGATATAATAGTTATCTCTACAAGCAGTAGGTATCTTCCTCCTCAAGAGGCTTACGCTAAGGTTTCTGAAACGTTCAGGCTTCTTTTAAGCTTGGGGTGTAACTTCTTCTCCAAGAGGATAGACACTACTTTAAGGGGTAGTATAGGTCATGAGGTAGATGCTATGCTCGATTCCTCAGGAGAGATTAAGCATGCCATAATGGTTCCAGTCTTTCCAGCTGCTGGTAGAATATGCTTAGGGGGGCACGTTTTGGTAAACTCCATTCCCCTTGACGAGACCGAGGTTATAAGGGAATCGGTATTCCGATTTAATACCTCAAATGCGGTTAAGATAATAGGTTCTCAGACAAAGAGAAAAGTTATCCATATACCTTATGATATAGTTAGATCAGAAGAAAGTTTACTTGAAGCTTTTAATAGTTTGCCTGAAGAAAGCTTTGCCGTTTTTGATGCGGTTACCGATGCTGATGTGGATAGGATAGCCACTATCTCTTTAAAGTGGGGTAGGCCCTTCATTCCCGTGGATCCAGGACCGTTTACTGCTTCTTTAGCTTCTAAAAAGCTCGGAGGTAGAATTGTCTTTCCTAAGATACTCATCGTTATAGGAAGTGTAACCGAGCTTATAAGAAAGCAAGTGGAGTATCTTTCAAGAAGCTATGATATTAAGTGGATTAAACTCGATGTTAGAAAGCTTGCCTCTTCTCCTGAGGAGGAGATAATGGTTAAGTCTGATAAGGTTAGCGAATTTGTAAAGCTTCATAGCTTTATAGGTCTCACAACCGTTCAAAGTGAGGATGACGTCGTTTCTCCTGAGGAGGCCGAAAGGCTTGGTTTTGGAAAGGGATTCTATAGCAAGGTTAACGAGGCTATAGGTGCGGTAGTCTTAAGGGTTCTCAAAGAGAATAAGGATTTAATTAAGGGGATATATGTAAGTGGTGGGGATACGGTCACGGCTATAGTGAAAGGCCTCGGAGCATATGGTATAAGCGTTAAAGATGAAGTTTACCCGCTAGCCGCCTTTGGAAGCGTGGTGGGAGGGGAATTTGATGGTTTGCCTCTTGTAACAAAGGGAGGACTTGTGGGTAAGGAAGATACTATAAAGGTCTGTGTGGATTATCTTTTAAGGAGCATAGGAAGGTGATAGCTCTTGCCTGGTATTAGGGATCGTGTGAGGGATAGGGATCTTCTTTCAAAGGTGGTTTCAGCGGAAGAGGCTGCTTACCTGATAAAGGATGGGATGACTATTGCCTGTAGCGGTTTCACACATGCTGGCTACCCTAAAGCGGTTCCTTTAGCCTTGTCAGAGAGGATAAAAAATGGGGAAGCCTTAAGTGTAACCTTGTGGACTGGTGCCTCTGTTGGACCAGAGCTTGATGGCTCGTTAGCGGAGGTTGGTGCTATTAAAAGAAGGTTTCCTTATCAGTCTAATAGTGTTTTAAGGGATAAAATAAACTCTGGATGGGTAAGCTACGTAGACTTTCACTTATCTCAGTTTCCTCAGATGATAAGGTATGGCTTTCTTGGTGAAATAGATTTCGCTATAATCGAAGCAGTGGCTATAAACGAGGGTGGAGGCATAGTTCCCTCTACCTCTGTTGGCAATTCTCCTACCTTCGTTAAGATGGCTAAGAGGGTTATTGTGGAGGTTAACATCACTCAGCCTTTAGATCTTGAAGGCATGCATGATATATACGTTCCTGAGGATCCTCCTTATAGGAGAGAGATACCGATATATAAGCCGAGTGACAGGATAGGACTTCCTTACATTCCCTGTGATCCTGAGAAGATAGAGGCTGTGGTCCTCTCTGATATTCCTGATAATCAGAGGCCCTGGGATCCAATAGATGAGGTCTCAAAAAGGATGGGGGAAAATCTGATAGATTTCCTTAGGTTTGAGGTTAAAAGAGGTTATCTACCTAGAAACCTATTGCCTCTTCAGTCAGGAACCGGAAGCATAGCTAACGCCGTCTTTGCTTGCTTTTTAGAGTCTGAGTTTGAGGATCTTTATGTTTACACTGAGGTTATACAAGACTCTATGCTTGACCTAATAGATTTTGGAAAGCTTCGCTTCGCTTCAGGCACCGCCCTTGGTTTTTCTCCTTCTGCCTTAAGGAGGTTTTATGAGGGTATAAAGAGATATAGGAATTACATAGTTTTACGTCCTCAGGAGATATCTAATCATCCTGAGGTTATAAGGAGGCTTGGGGTTAT